>CAZAME010000046.1:11417-13525 GCA_964486445.1 uncultured Bacteroides sp.
CGCCGTCTTTGCCGTCGACACCCTGAGCTTTGATTTTATTACCATCGCCGTCTAACAGCCACTCGCCGTCGAGTGTCCAGTAATAGATGTTGTCAGACCCAAGGCGCACTGATACTACGGGTGTGTGACCGTCTTTGCCGTCAGCACCATCTTTGCCATCGGCGCCGTTCTGCCCATCTTTGCCATCCTTGCCGTCTGCGCCGTCTTTACCGTCGGCGCCGTTCTGGCCGTCGCGGCCGTGATAGATGGTGACCGGATTGCTCTTAGAGAAGATAATGGTGTAGCCGACCTCGCGGCCATTCTCCATTACAGGCGTCACAGACACCACGCGGTCATCGTTTTGCAGGGCGGTAGTGATAGACTGCAGAGCAGTGATGTTGGTGTTCAGCCGGTTGCAATATTCGAGCAGGGCTTCAAAAGCGGCCCATGTGGGTAGCTTGATTGTCTCGCCGTTTGCTAAGGTGAAGATGACATACTCGCCTGATGATGTATAATCTATAGAGCTAAACATTGAGTCGCCGTCTTTGCCATCCTTACCGTCAACGCCATCTTTACCATCAGCGCCGTTCTGGCCGTCTTTACCATTAGCACCGGTGGCCGGGCCAAGGTATTCCCAGGTAGCGCCCTTGTCGACCGACATATACCAGTTGCCGTTCTCTATCTTCAGCTGCGGGGTTATTCCATCCTTGCCGTCGGCTCCATCTTTACCATCAGCTCCGTTCTGACCGTCTTTGCCATCCTTGCCGTCGGCACCATCTTTACCATCGGCACCATTCTGGCCATCTTTGCCATCCTTGCCGTCGGCGCCGTCTTTACCATCGGCTCCGTTCTGGCCGTCTTTGCCGTCGATGCCAGAAGCCCGTACTTTGCTGCCATTGCTATCCAGCAGCCATTCTCCGTCTAAAGTCCAATAATAAAGACCGTCGGTATCGCGGCGCACAGAAATCGACGGTACGTAACCATCCTTGCCATCCTTGCCGTCGACACCGTCTTTACCATCGGCACCGTTCTGGCCGTCTTTGCCATCCTGACCGTGATAAATGGTTACGGTTCCCGACTTATCAAAAACGATATTATAGCCGATCACATTTCCCGAGAAGTCGCTTACAGGCGAAATCGACCGGATATAGTCGTTGCTCTGCAAGGCAGTAACCATTGTGTGAAGCGCCGATACATTGCTGTTGAGTTCCTTGCACAATTCTTCAACAGTTTTCAGGCGCTTGTCGATCTCATAGGTCTTGTTCCACAGCGCCACATCATCATACTCCGAGCAGGCAGGCAGCAGCACGATGCTGAATAAAACCAGTATTGTAGTAATTATATTTTTCACAACAGATTAAAAATTAAAGTTATACCCCAAAGTTATTGACACAGAAATGTTTTTGAGTTTAGTGTAGCCCAACATAGCCACCTGATCGGTGTAGACAGGGTCATACTTGGCGATGTCGACCAGACCGGCTTCATAGGCAAGACCAAAATAGAGGTTGCGATATGTGACGGCCACGCCTACATTATACCCAAAATCGTTGCGCGATATGCTCTTAATGTCATACACATCAACCTTATTTCCTCCATATCGCAGATGTCCGCTGACGCCATAGGCATAGTACACTCCGGCACGAGGCTGTATTGTGACGTCGTTGCCCACCGGTATGCGATACATGATGCCCACCGGTATCTCCAAATAATTGAGAGTCGTGGTGCTGTTGTCGAATCCCTTGATTTTGTATCCCTTAGAGGCAAATTCCAATCCCGTCTCAACATAGAAAGGCACCCGGCTCGACAGACGTATCTGGTCATATACCCCGGCCGAAAAACCGGAGCGCATTGATGTTGACACTCCTCGCGAAGTCACCCACGATGGCTGATAAGACGCACGGATGCCAAGAGTATTACACGGTGGCTCGGCATTGGCAACCGGGAATGACATTGTTGCCAATAGTACAGACAATAATAAACAATTTTTTCTCATTGCATTATTACTCAATAAATTATTGCACAGTGCCTCGGTCATCCCCTCGTCGGCTGTTTGATGGATATAAGGGAAAAAATCAAGCTCTAAGTTTGCAGTGGCAAAATAAGAGAGTGGAAAATTTATCTTAAAAAGG
>CAZAME010000047.1:0-13243 GCA_964486445.1 uncultured Bacteroides sp.
AGGGATTCGAACCCTGGGTACCCGTAAGGGTACAACGGTTTTCGAGACCGTCCCAATCGACCGCTCTGGCATCTTTCCTTCGAGGTTGATTGCTCGCTTATAGCGGTTATCGGCTGCAAAGGTAGATGTTTTTTTCGTACTCACAAAGGCCAAGGCATATTTTTTGTAACTTTGCAGTACAAAAATTATTTTATGAATATGCAAAACACTATTTCTACACCTCTCTACCTTAAGGATAAATTAATCTCATTCGTGTGGCAGCATCTACTTCTGGTGCTGTCGCTGTTTATAATGACCTTGGGTGTAGCCCTTTGTGTTCGCTCCTCGCTGGGAAGTAGCGTGATCTCCACTATACCATTTGTGATGTCGCTTGCCGGGGTCGACTCTCTTGCTCCTCACTTCACTATCGGTGAATACACCTATATAATGAATTTCGTGCTGGTCGGACTGCAAATCGTGGTGCTCCGGCGGGCCTTTCAGCCGGTGCAGCTGCTGCAACTGGTCATAGGCTTCCTCTTCGGCTTCCTGCTTGACGTTAATATGTGGCTCACTTCTCCAGTAGTATGCGAGTCTTTGTTTAGTCGCGTTGTCGTGCAGTTACTCGGTTGTGCCGTACTCGCAGTCGGCATTGCATTCGAAATCAAATGCGGATCTGTCACTATGCCTGGCGAAGGCATGCCTGTTGCCATCAGCAAAGTGTCAGGGATGCCTTTTGCTAAAGCTAAGATCATTGTCGACATTGCTCTCGTTGTAATCGCTGTTGCCCTCGGATATCTCTACTTCGGCACCTGGTTGTGGCAAGTCGTCGGCATCGGCACTCTCATGGCTATGATACTCGTCGGTGCCGCTGTGCGTTGGCTCGAACCCCACATCAGGTGGTTTGACCACGTGCTTTGCTATCGCCCCGGTCTACGCAGATATGTCTATGGACTTGCGCGCTACATCCGTCGCAACAACTGATCAACCTCAGAAATAAAATATTTGATGCCCGCACCCCCTACTTATCTCAAGCCGGGGTGCGGGCATCATTTTTTTATAATTCTTAGTATGAAAATTGGTTTACTGTTTTACATGCCGCCACCCTGCGACTGGGTCTGACTCTGGCCACTGCTTGAGCCCCCCACAAGGTCATCATTGACAATCTTTTTACTTGTCTTCTTGACATTAGCATTAAACGAGCCGAAACGATACGACACCGATATGCCTATGCCGCGTTGATTATACTGGCGCCAGACAGCTCTACCAGTCACATCGCCGTTGACTGTCTTCGTGGTGAAGTCGCGCACCGAGCGGCCAATAGGATTCTGAGCGTCAATCGACACTGTCAAGCGGTTTTCCTTGAGGAACGACCGGCGCAGACCGAGCATCATATAGACACCGCTTATACCGGGCGAAAGATAGCTATACACACTCTGCGGCATCGTTCCCATTACAAAACTGCCCAACTGCACCGACAGTTTCCAGGGTAACTGCTGCTGCACGCGGCCGAAGACACGGTAGCCCCAGCGGGCAAGATGCATGCCATTCTGACTATAGCTCGTGCGGCCGCCTCCACCGTTAAGCATTATCTGGGTCTTTGAGCCGGGAGACCACTGCATGAAGCCGTCGAAACGCAGCTGATTCATACGGCCCGCATTGGCGTAAGTGTTGTTGATAAGGCCGTCGCCGTCTACAAAGCTTATCGCCACTATACCATCGTTGCTAAACTCATACATTGCCGACAGATTGAGATTGAATTTCGGCTTTATCAACATATATGTCAGCTTAAACGAGTTGTGGCGGGCACTGTTAAGATTCGGGTTACCGTATGACAGCGACGTCGGGGTTTCACGCACCACGGGGTTAAGATACTCAATACCGGGGCGATTGATGCGCGCGGCATAGTTAAATGTGAAGCTCGAGGCCGACGATGCCTGCCATGACGCTGAGGCCGAGGGCACGAAGTCATTGAGATTGCTTGAGAAGTCGGGAGTCGCCTCGTTGCCAAACTCGGCCTTCAGACGCGAGAACTCATAGCGCAGACCGGCTCGCAAGCCCCATTTGCCAAGACGCACACTGTATTGAGCGTATAAAGCGCCAATATTAGTCAGATGTGTGAAGGCTGTGTGATCGCCGGCAACATCCTCGCCATACTGCTGCAGGTTGTCGGAGTGATTGCGGCGCAATACATATTTTGCGCCCGTCTCTATTGTGTGTATATCTGCCACCGGGCGCGACCAGTCGGCCTGAAATGTATGCTCCATCAGTTGCAGGTCATAGTCGGTATAGCTGTAGTCATAGGTCAGAGGGAAGTTCACAAGATTATCATATTCCCATTCCTCCCGACTGACGTTTTTGTTGGTCTGCAATGCGTAAGATAAAGTGAGCGTCTCGCCCTTTGTGTGCGTGCGATGCTCATAGTTGAGCGATCCGTCTACGTTGAGGAAGTTTGATTTCGGCGATTTTGTGCGAGTATTGTATGAATATATCGGCATGCCGTCGGCCGCGGTCATCGATGCCGAGCCATGGCTGTGGTTGCTGCTGTCGTAGTAGAATCCGTTGAACTCAAGGTTGAAGAGATTGAGAGAATCAAGCTCATAACTTGCCTCGCCGCCAAACCATGAGAAGCCCGACTTAGACCGCGACGACGATTCGAAGCGATAAATATTGCCCGTCTCTTTGTAGGTATTCTCGGTTATCTGTCGGCCGCGACCGCTACGCGATGAGTTGTATCCCCCGCCGCCGTATAGCGAAAAAGCCACCTTGTTTATCTGAGCCGATAGCCACAGGTTGGCCGACGGAATAAAATCGTTGCTGCTGCGCGAGTTAAGACCGGCATTTCCCATAACACCCGACACTGCGGTGTTATCCATAGTCACAATATTTAGAATAGCTCCTATGCCCTCGGCGTCATATTTTGCACCGGGCTCGGTGATAACCTCTATACGCTTTATCATCGACGCCGGGATAGCGTTGAATATCTCCTTGCCGTTTGACGAAAACGCCTGATTCGGCCTGCCGTCTTTGTGCACTACAAAGTTTGCCGACCCGTTGACCTTTATTGTGCCGTCGGCGTCGACACTCACCATAGGCACCTTGCGGAGCATTTCAAGCACAGTATTGGTTTTAGAGTCTTCATCGGCCTGTACATCATACCCCACACGGTCTATCTCCTTTGTCACCAGAGGTCGCTGCGCTGTCACAGAAACTTCTTTGAGCAGGGCTGCATCCGTGCCGATTACGAGTCGGCCGAGATTTGCTACCGGAGCATTGGCCGTGACGGCAAACATTCGTGTGAGCGGTTTTCGACCCACCGAGTGAAGCGTCAGCCGATAATCGCCGGCATGAGGCAAAGTACGGCTGAACGCCCCGAGTGAGTCTGTGGTGTTGACATATATAGCCTTCACGGTGTCGGGCAGAGCATAAATGCGATACGTGGCGAAAGATTCTCCTTCACCCGTCTCATCAACGACAGTAGCCGCCACTGAATACACAGGCGACTGCGCTACTGCCACACCGGGCCACACTGCCAGAAAACCTAAAGCAATTTTTAATATTGATTTCATTCTTTCTCTTTTTTGTTGTGCTTCTATTTGATTTCCATAAATTAGACGCACACCAGTCACAAAAAATGACAAAACCAAATGTTAATAAACATTAACTCACAAATTACGTCCTTTCTCCCGGATATATCAAGGCTTTTTTTGCTTAAATTTGTACTCATCACAATCAACCACGCATACGGGAGCGTGCACGCACACGACTTGTATATTGATTACGATTACCAAATCAACACAAGGAACTTGACTATAAGGATTATGAAATGAACAACTCTATATAGATATAGACACACTTATCAATAGGGAAGATTATTATGGAATATAAACTTTACAACATATATTGTGACGAGAGTTGTCATCTTGAGCACGACTGTCAAAAAGCTATGGTTTTTGGAGGAGTTTGGTGTCCTGATGCACAACGAAAAAAAATTGCACGCGAAATTCGAGCCCTAAAGATTAAATTTAAGCTCAATCCAAGATACGAAGTTAAGTGGAATAAAGTTTCTAAATCTAAACTTGACTTTTTTCTTGAATTGGTTGAACTCTTCTTTTCTTATCCCAATCTACACTTTCGTGCTCTTGTAATACCTGATAAAAGCGTTTTACGACACAAAGACTTTGGACAGACTCACGATGAGTTCTATTATAAGAGTTATTTCAACCTTCTTAAAACACTCTTGCAACCAGGGTATAGCTATAATATTTATCTTGATATTAAGGATACAAAAGGAGAATCTAAGGTTCGTAAACTTCATGACTATCTATGTAATAGCCATTATGACTTTGATAGAACTATGATTAGACGAGTACAACAGGTACGTTCTCATGAGCTAGAACTTGTTGCATTAGCTGACCTATTAATAGGTGCAATGTCCTATATTCATAGAGGGTTAAAGAGCAGCAAAACAAAGTTGACAATTATTGAAAGAATCCAACAACTATCCGGTTATTCATTGAATAAAAGCACTTTGTATCGTGAGGATAAATTTAATATCTTTGTTTGGCACCAATCATAATGATAGAATTAGATAGACTCCCAAAGATAATTTGCCTTGAAGATTACGGAGGCAACTATCGAGCATATATTGATGCCGTTTATGAGGTATTTGAACGCGACTTTATAAGGCATAAAACTACTTTTGGTTCACATAAGCTATCTCTAAAATACAATCCTATTTTTCAGGATCGTGCATACACCTTTTATCACATGACACATAAAGGAGAAATTGAGTTAGACCGAGAACCTGATTTACGCCGATGTGAACGTATGCCATGGGCTCGACCTTCAATAGAGAATGTATCAAGTTGGAACTTGAAGTTTTGGAGACAATCGCGTCAACGTTCTAATAACCGCGTTTGCATAGCTCTTGAAACATGCTCAGACACATATTTTATCATTCTCGAGGTTAGGAAAACGTTTGTATTACTTTGGACAGCGTTCCTTTCCGAATATCGTCATCAAACACATAAAAAACTTAAGGAATACGAAGAATGGAAAAAAGGAGAAGGCATCAATGTCCATACTCCTGATGAACTAATCGCAGAAATACAGAAATCTATAAAAACAGCAAGAGGCTAACTTTTTACAGCCGCCTCCGTAACTCCTTCAACTACATGGTTGATGAGCTAAATGTGTCACAAAAATAAGACAAATTTATGTGACTAACAAATTTTGTGACAGAAAGTGTACACAAAAGAAGTCACGTAAGTTTGACGGACACAAAGCCTTAAGGACAATAGGTTCAAATGTTAATTTACATTAACTAAGATTCTCCCGGATATATCAAGGCTTTTTTTGCTTAAATTTGTACTCATCACCATCAACCAAGCATAATGGAAGAAACCTATATTGTGTCAGCCCGAAAATACCGCCCGGCCACGTTCGAGAGTGTGGTTGGTCAGAAGGCTCTCACCATGACTCTTAAAAACGCCATAGCAACAGGTCGCCTCGCTCATGCCTATCTGTTCTGCGGCAGCCGTGGTGTGGGTAAAACCTCCTGTGCGCGTATTTTTGCAAAGACCATCAACTGCGAGCACCGCACCGACTCAGGCGAAGCTTGCAACGAATGTGAATCGTGCCGCCAGTTCAATCAAGGCCGCTCGATGAACATCATAGAGCTCGACGCAGCCTCAAACAACGGCGTCGAAGATATGCGCGACCTCACGCGGCAGGCCCTCATCCCACCAACCACCGGGCGCTACCGCGTGTTTATCGTCGACGAGGTTCACATGCTCTCGTCGCAGGCCTTCAACGCCTTCCTCAAGACTCTTGAAGAACCGCCGGCCCATGCCGTCTTCATCCTGGCTACCACCGAGAAGCACAAAATCATCCCCACCATCCTCTCGCGCTGCCAGATCTACGACTTCAACCGCATCACTGTGGCCGACATGGTCTCTCATCTGCAGTATGTGGCCTCGCAGGAAGGCATCCAGGCCGACCCTGCTGCCCTGCAGGTCATAGCCGAGAAGGCCGACGGCGCCATGCGCGACGCCCTGTCGATTTTCGACCA
Source organism: uncultured Bacteroides sp. (assembly GCA_964486445.1). Lineage (GTDB taxonomy): Bacteria > Bacteroidota > Bacteroidia > Bacteroidales > Muribaculaceae > CAG-873. Next base: position 6,050 of record CAZAME010000047.1, read on the forward strand.
GGTAGCTGCCTCCTCGCGCAATGTCATCACATACGAGTCAACCATCGAGAACCTCAATGTGCTCGACCGCCGCTATTATTCGCGCCTCATGGAAGCCTTCGCCAAAAACGACGTGCCCGCAGCCCTGCTCATCTATCGCGAGGTGCGCGACAAGGGTTTCGACGCTCTGTTTTTCCTCAACGGCCTGGCATCATACATCCGCGACCTCATGGTGGCTCGCGATCCGTCTACTATCTGCCTGCTTGATGCCCCCGACAATGTACGCGCCGCAATGGCTTCTGACGGAGCACGCTTCTCGCCCGAAGTATTCTTCAAGGCAATGGACATTCTCGGCGAAGCTGATCTCAACTTCCGCTTGGCGTCAAACAAACAATTTCATGTCGAGCTGACGCTCATCAGACTGTGCCAACTATCAAGCCCCTCCCCGCTAAATAACAGTGGCGAAGGAGAGGGGCAACTGCAAAAAATCGCTCCCGCCACTACTGGAGCGTCGGCTGCTGCTACCGTAGCTCCGCAAGTTAACGCACAGCCGGCACCACGCCCAGCACAGGTAACTCCACCTGTTAACAAGCCGGTGCAACCAGCTCAGGCAAGACCCGTCGCGCCTGCCCCGACGACAACAGTTGCCTCCGGAGGCGCACCTGCCCGACGCACATCACTCCGCGCTCCCGGCATCTCCCTGCGTCATGGCGTAGAGAAAGATGGAATACCCGCAACCACGCAGACATCAATTACTGGCTCACTCCGTCGCGGTGAATATACCCCGGCTATGATGCTCGAGGCATGGAACTCATTTATCGCAGACAACCCAACTGAACATGTGCTCGTCAACTCCATGCGCTCTCATCTGCCCGAAGCCTCAGGCTCACCCGACGCATGGGTAGTGAGCGTTGACTCCGAGCCTCAGCGCAATGCTTTCACCGACAATATTCAGCCCCTGCTCACACATCTGCGTAATCATCTTGCCAACGATGCCGTAACTCTTGAGGTCAAGGTAAAAGCCGGAGAAGCGGCTCCGGCCGTGTGGAACGAGCGCGAGGTACTCCACCATATCCTCGAGAACTCACCACGCACACGCAAACTCATCGAAGACTTCAAACTAACTCTCATCTAATATCCCCTTATGACTATGCCCGAGATCATCAGGCCCGATGGCCGCCAGGCTCTTCCTCCCGCCTTCATAGCCCGCATAGAAAGCTATGGAGCCGACTCCCTCATCGGTCTGAGCGAGGCTCTGTCTACGACAGCCCCGTCGGTGTCGGTGCGCGTCAACGCGGCAAAAGGCGTGCGACTGCCTGATAATGCGATCAAAGTCCCTTGGAGCGACAGTGGATTCTATCTCGAGCGCCGCGAGGCATTTACCTTTGACCCTGCCTTGCATCAGGGCCTATATTATCCTCAAGACGCCTCATCAATGATCGTCGGAACAATCGCAGGTATGCTTGCCGGCAATTCTGCTGTAATATATCTCGACGCCTGTGCGGCCCCGGGAGGCAAAACCACAGCCGCACTTTCGGCATTGCCCGCAGATTCACTGGTGGTTGCCAACGAATATGTGCCTGCCCGAGCTGCTGTACTCGCAGAAAACATCGCAAAATGGGGTGACGGCAATGTGGTGGTGTCGCGTGGCGACACTGCAAAATTCCGTAAGTTGAAAAGTTTCTTCGACATAATTGCCGCCGATGTGCCGTGCTCTGGCGAGGGTATGATGCGCAAAGACCCTGAAGCGGTCAGTCAATGGTCGCCGGCTCTCGTGCACGAATGTGCGCAGCGACAGCGGGAGATCATCGATAACCTGTGGCCCGCTCTCAGGCCCGGCGGATTCCTCATATATAGCACCTGCACTTTCAACACCGACGAAAATGAGGAAATGCTCGCCTATCTGCGTGACAATTATGACGCTGAACCGGTGGAGTTGGCTCTTGACACCCGTTTTCCGGGCATACAGCGAGGCATAGCAGTCCCCGACATGCCGGCCTACCGATTCATGCCGCAACATCTGCGCGGGGAAGGTCTGTTCGTGGCCGTCGTGCGCAAGCCCGGCGGGTCGGCTCAACAGACCTCACCAAAATCACGTAAAACATCACGCACCGACCGCCGCAAGCCTCAGGCAGCTACCGAAAAAGCGTCGGCATGGCTAAATTCACCGGATGATTACCGACTGGAACTTGCCGGTAACGACTCTGTGCGCGCCATTCCATCAATACTCGCTTCTGCCATTGACACACTCGGAGCAACACTCGACATAGTATCGGCAGGCATAACTGTCGCTACCATCAAGGGAAAGGATCTTATACCCACACAGCAACTTGCCTTATCAACGGCACTTGCCCATGATGCTTTTACCTGCTGCGACGTGGATTACGCCACAGCCATCGCCTATCTGCGCCGCGATGCCGTGAATCTGCCCGACGACACTCCGCGCGGATTTGTATTGCTCACCTACGCCGGGCACCCGCTCGGGTTCGTGAAAAATCTTGGCAACCGAGCAAATAATCTCTATCCTCAACCATGGCGCATACTGTCGGCACATATTCCAGATTCCCCGCCTCATGTCGTCGACTAAAACCAATATCGATTGTTCATACTTACGTCATACGTACACATCTTAACCACCATCAGCTATGTTTCACCGGTATTCACGACTCTCCGCACTGCTTGTCATCGCCATTGCCTCGGAAGCCTCCGCACAGCAGATAAGCGTGCCTGTAGCTAACACAGGCCGTGAGGTCACAGTAACTGCAATTACGCCTCATATATTTAAGATCACCAATGCTGCGGCCGGAACTCAAATTCAGGCTTCTTCCGCCACTGTACTCACTCCCGATAATAAGGTGCAGCCTGAGATTACGTCAACTACAGGAAGCACCATAATGTCATGTAGCGGCGCCTTGAAGGCTTGCATCTACCAATCCACAGGAGCTGTGACAATAGCAGGTACCGGCTTCTCTCTCACCGACGAGGGCCTTAGACCCACAACAGTGGGAAACAGCATTGCAATTGACTATAGCGGAGGAGGCAACTTTTTTGGAGCAGGCGAGCACGGCCACGCCATGACTCTCACAGGCGACACCCTCACAATGTATAACCGGGCCAACTATGGCTACGGTGCCGGCGACTCGCGCAACTCACAAATGAATATTTCCATGCCGCTGCTGATAAACTCGCGCGGCTATGCCATACTCTTCGATGACCATGCAGCTGCGACTCTTGTGGCCTCAAATCCTATACGTTACACTACGGAAAGTCCTGCACCGATATCATATTACGTAATTGATGGCTCTGGTAGCGTGTCACTGACTATAGAGCGGCTCAGCGCACTCACCGGGCGCCAGGAATTGCCTCCTGTCTGGGCACTCGGCTATATAACGTCGAAATACGGCTACCGCAATCAAAGTGAGATGTTAGGAGCGCTCGACTCGCTCAAACACGACGGTTATCCCGTAGACGGCATAGTGCTCGACCTTTATTGGTATGGGAAAGAACAAGATATGGGTCGCCTCGCCTGGGATCCGGAGCAATGGCCCGACCACGCCGCCATGCTTCGCCGTGCAAAAGACGATTACGGCGTTAACACCGTGCTGATTTCTCAGCCCTTCGTGCTGTCAAACGGTCATGGTGTAGACAACTTTAACTCCCTGAGCGAGCGCGGACTGCTACTGAAGGACTCGGTAGGTAATACACAGCCCGTGGAGATATGGGTGGGCGAAGGTGGTATGTTTGATGTCTCAAACCCCAGCACACGCCACTGGCTGGCTGACAGATACCGTACTCTCACCGACGAGGGAGTCGGCGGCTGGTGGGGTGATCTCGGCGAACCGGAGCGCCATCCCGAGAGCGCCGTGCATGCCAACGGGTTGGCCGCACGCCTGTATCATAATCAATATGGCAACGATTGGAGCAGCATATTATATTGTCTCTACGACAGCGTCTATCCCGACCGTCGGGCGTTCAACCTTATGCGCGGAGGCACCACCGGCTTGCAGCGCTATAGTGTATTCCCCTGGAGCTCCGATGTCGCCCGGTCGTGGGAAGGCCTGCAGGCCCAGGTGCCGGTGATGGTGCATTCCGGTCTCAGCGGTCTGGGTTACATGAGCCATGATGTGGGTGGCTTTGCAGTCAATCCTGATAATCCTTCAGACTCAGAAATGTATCTGCGCTGGATGCAGACAGGCCTTTTCTCACCCGTGCTGCGCACACACGCTCAATATATGGCCGAGCCTTATCACTACAGCGATATTGCCGACCAATTGCTTGATCTTGTCAAGGCTCGCTACCGCATGCTTCCCTACACCTACACGCTCGCTTATGAGAATGCCTCGAAAGGCCTGCCGCTGGTACGCCCTGTGTGGTTTCATGATGTCGATCCGTCGAGCCTCGCATCTGTCAACGATGAATACCTCTGGGGCCGGGATGTGCTTGTGGCTCCCGTCATGACAGCGGGCACCCGCAAGCGCCGTGTAGTCTTCCCCGACGGAATATGGATGTCGGCATATGACCCGTCGCTCATATATCCCGGCGGCACAGAGGCCGAAGTCGATGCACCTCTCGACCGCATACCTGTGTTCGTGCGGGCAGGCAGCTTCCTGCCGTCTGCCGACTATGACATGGATAACACCACAGACTATCGCCCTGGTGATATAACAGTCAACTATTATCCTCTGCCGGGCGTGGAATCAGACGGTATTTACTATGCCGACGCCACGCCATCGTTGCGCCATGGCGTTGACGAAAACAGTTGTGTACTCACCTTTTCTGGCAAAGATACAGGCAACAGCATTACTGTCGATATCAGTGCCACACCTCAAGCCGCGGCCAGTGGTATAATCAGCCACATCACCCTCGCGGTGCACGCACTCGACAAAGCGCCGGCCTCGGTCGTCACTTCATCAGGCAGCAAGCTCACCGGCATATATAATGCCGCAACAAAAACATATAGAATAGACCTCACCAAGCCTTTCTCCGGTCATAATGTCGGTGAGAAGTTGGTGATAAACCGATAACACAATAATAGTAATCGATAGAATTATGTTTTCAGGAATAGTAGAAGAAGCCGCAACAGTGGTAGCGGCAAACCATGATGGAGGCAACCGGCACCTCACCGTCAAGTCAGCCTTTACCGACGAACTGCGCATAGACCAGTCGGTAGCGCACAACGGAGTATGCCTGACAGTCGTCAGTCTCAACGGCGACGACACATACACAGTCACTGCAATACAGGAAACACTTGACAGATCTAATCTCGGCGATCTGCGCCCGGGTGACAAAGTTAACCTCGAGCGCTCAATGATGCTAAACGGGCGTCTCGACGGCCATATCGTACAGGGCCACGTAGATTGCACCGCTGTGTGCGAAAGCCTTGAGCAAGTCGACGGAAGCACCTACTTCAAGTTCCGATATGATGTGCCGATGGAAATGGCTCGGCGCGGATACATGACCGTAGAGAAAGGTTCTGTCACCGTCAATGGCGTCAGCCTCACCGTGTGCGACTCAGAGCCCGACAGTTTCCGAGTAGCCATCATCCCCTACACGATGGAGCACACAAACTTCCACGCAATTGCCCCAGGCACTCGTGTAAATATAGAGTTTGATATAATAGGGAAATATCTGGCGCGTCTCAACGACTTTGCCCGATAGCATATAGCAAAGCTACAGCCGATGCGGCAATACCTTCGCCTCGTCCGGTGTAGCCAAGACCTTCAGTGGTGGTGGCCTTCACGGACACCGCCGCTTTTGTTATACCCAGATCCGAAGCCATGAGTTCGCGCATACTGTCGATGTGCGGGCGCATTTTCGGTGCCTGCGCCATGATGGTCACGTCAACATTGCCGACTGCAAAACCGGCATCGCGCAAGCGCTTCACGACTTCACGCAGGAGCACCCTTGAGTCTATACCTTTGTAGGCAGCATCAGAGTCGGGGAAGAGAGCACCGATATCACCCATAGCGGCAGCTCCGAGCAGAGCATCGACAAGAGCATGAATGGCGACATCGGCGTCACTATGCCCGAGAAGCCCCAGATGATAAGGTATTTTCACTCCGCAGAGGATGAGGTCACGACCTTCAACAAGGCGGTGAACATCAAAGCCCTGGCCGATTCTTATAGCTGGTATCTCCATTGCGCTATAGTAAATTTTGAGTATTATCTGCGTTTGCCAAAGATATCGCGCAGACCGTCCATATCAAATGTGAGGGTGAAGCGGAGCGTCTGATCAAGCGGCGAAGTCTGGGCGGTGGCAATCATATAGCTTGCATCAATCTTCACTATGTTCATAGAAAAGCCCGCTCCGAGCGAGAAATATTGAATATCGCCCTTGGTCTTGTCTTGATGGAAATAACCGGCACGCAGAAAAAACTGATCATTGTAGCTGTACTCAGCACCAAGACTCCATGTGATTTCGCGCAACTCTTCTTTGAATCCGCCGGGCGCGTCGCTAAACGATTTGAAGATACCCGATATAGATGATGTGTTCTCCCAATCTGTGAGAGCATCGAGATAAGCAGCCTGGCCTTCAGGAGTATCAGTGTCATAATCTTTCTCACGCGGGCGCGCCGGCACAAGCAACTTGTTGGCATCGACACTCAAGGCAAGATTATGATAATCTGCCAGTGGGAACATAAATGTTGTGCCAAGACGCAGATTGGTTGGCAGGAAGGCAGGATCTTCGCCGTTGTTATAAGAAACTTTAGAACCGATATTCGAGATATCCCAACCCCAGGACCACTGACACTCATTGCGCCCAATAACCGGGAAAGTCGTATAGTAGCCTGAAATGTCGGCAGAGAAGGCCGATGCACCTGTGCTTTGGTCGCCGGCATAGCTGTCGGAGAAACCAAGATCGGAGTATATATATCTGAATACAACGCCCATAGAGAACTTTTCAGACAATTTTCGCGAATAACCGATGTCAAACGACAATTCGTATGGATTAAGACTCTGTCCCGGATCACCGGTTATGGAATTGCCGGTATTGACTTCGCCCAAAGAGAAATAACGCAGCGAGGCACTCACAGCCTGATTGTCCTGCGAGCCAATCTTCCAATATCCGGCCAGATCAGCCAGGAAGATATCGTTGACAAGTTTGCGCAACCACGGTGTGTAGTTGAGAGTTACAGCTGCCTTACTGTATGCAAAAGCATACTTCGACGGATTCCAGAACTGTGAGTTGGCATCAGGGTCAGTGGCCGCACCAAG
>CAZAME010000048.1:0-13213 GCA_964486445.1 uncultured Bacteroides sp.
GCACGCAGGCGCGGGCAACGACGTCGAAGTCGGGGTTGGTCGATGCGCCGTTCATGTAGCGGGCGTGTGAGAATACATTGGCTGTGCCCCACAGGTTCTTGATGCCGGTTTCGGCCATCTTCTGCTGCAGGTAGAGTGTGATTTCCTTCATGCGGGCTTCATATTCATCAATGTCATCGGGGTCGCCGATAAGGTCAACGTCGTGGAAGCAGAAATATTCTATGCCGAGCTTCTGCATGATTTCAAAGCCGGCGTCAACACGCTGCTTGGCTGCGGTCATTGCGTCGGGGGCATCGTTCCAGGGGAATTTTTTTGTGCCACCGCCAAATTGGTCGCCACCTTCGGCTGTGAGTGTGTGCCACCAAGCCATGGCAAATTTCAGCCATTCTTTCATTGTTTTGCCAAGAACCACGCGCTCTGCGTCGTAGTAGCGGAATGCCATGGGGTTGTAGCTTTCGGTGCCTTCAAACTTGATTTTCCCTACTGAGGGAAAGTATTCTTTAGCCATAATTTTTTTTGATAAATTTATGTGTATATAATTAGTTGTGTATTCTATATGTGTTGATGGGCATTCATCGGTTGCTGAGCTCGCGCTCAAGACACTCTTTCCATCGGGCGTATGCCTCAAGATAGGGTGTGCGGTTGGCGGCGGGATCAGTCTGCTCGATTTTGCGCAGCGATGCAAAGGCTTCGGCCGGTGAGGCGTAAATGCCTGCTCCAATGCCTGCTCCGCGGGCGGCTCCTATGGCACCATCTGTGTCATACAGGTCAATGGGTGCACCGCTCACCGATGCGAGAGTCTCGCGGAAGACGGGGCTGAGGAACATGTTGGCATGGCCGGCGTGTATGCGCTTTATCGGCAGGCCTATCTGCTCCATGATTTCCATGCCATACATAAAAGAGAAAACGATGCCCTCCTGTGCGGCGCGCATTATGTGCGGCCGGCGGTGTATGAGGAAGTTGATGCCGTGCATAGAGCATCCTATCTGGCGGTTTTCGAGCACACGCTCGGCGCCGTTGCCGAAGGGCAGTATGCTCAGGCCGTCGCTACCAGGTGCCACCGAGGCTGCCTCGTCATTCATCTGAGCATAGCTCATACCTTCGGGCGCAACATTGCGCTTTATCCATGAGTTGAGTATACCGGTGCCGTTTATGCATGTCATAACTCCCACGCGTGTGCAGTCGGCGCTATGGTTGACATGTGCGAAGTTATTGACGCGTGAGCGCGGGTCATAGTCAACTTTGCCGTTGATGCCGTAGACTACGCCCGATGTTCCGGCCGTTGATGCAATTTCGCCTGGGTTGAAGACGTTGAGCGACAACGCATTGTTCGGCTGGTCTCCAGCTCTGTAGGTCACCGGTGTGCCGGCCTGCAGGCCCAGCTGCGCGGCTGCCTCGGGGGTAACACGCCCTTGCTCGCTGAATGTGCTGCTAAGGCTCGGCAGTATGTCGGCGCTGAAGCCGTAGTAGTCGAGCAGAAATTGTGCTGGCTTGTTTGTGCTGAAATCCCACAGCATGTATTCCGATAGTCCTTCGGGATTCGTGCATAGTTCGCCGGTGAGTTTCAGGGCGATGTAGTCGCCAGGGAGCATGATCTTATGTATCTTTTCAAACAGATCAAGCTCGTTTTCCTTCACCCAGGCCAGTTTTGCAGCGGTGAAGTTGCCCGGCGAGTTGAGCAGGCGGGGGAGTACCTTGTCGGCGCCAAGTTCGGAGAATGCTTTCTCGCCGAAGGGCACGCCTCGCGAATCGCACCAGATGATAGCATCGCGCAGCACCTGGTTAGAGCTGTCAACCGCTACAAGTCCATGCATCTGATAGGAGATGCCTATAGCCTTTATGTCGGCAGGATTCACCCCCGAGAGTGATAGCACTGAGTGTGTGGCTTCGCAGAGATATTTCCACCAGTCGTCAGGGCGTTGCTCGGCCCAGCCGGATGCCAATGATTTTATGGGTGCCTCAGACTTCGGATAGAAATCAGAAGCTACGCACTTTCCCGACTCAGCTTCGACAATGGCAGCTTTTACTGAAGAACTGCCTATGTCATAACCTAATAAATACATTGTGTATGAGTTTGAAATGGTATGATTCAGATTTTTTGTTTATAGCGCTGCGACACCTCGGTGCACACGGTCAAGCAAAGATACACATTTTTTAATATACCAACCTCATTACAGATGTATAATAAATTTTAAAACATCCGAGAATAGTAGGTGTAGCGAGTGGGGCCGGCATGTCGGTGGCTTAAACTTTACTAAAATGCAGATGTCGGGGGCAATAGGTGTTGTTTTTATGCGCTAAATAGCTTATCTTTGCACTCTTGAAAAGAACCGAAGCATCAATTATGCGCAATAAAATACTGTATATCATAATCTTGGCTATGGCTGCTGTGGCTGCTCCCGGGTGCACCGAATATAACAAGGTGTCAAAGAGCACAGACTACAACGCCAAGTTTGAGTATGCCAAGCGGGCTTTCGATAAAGGCAAGTACATGCAGTCGGCAAGTTTGCTCAAAGACTGCATCGCCGTCTTCAAGGGCAGCGATAAGGCCGAGGAAGCTCTGTATCTCCTTGGTTTGAGCCATTATGAGAACCATGATTATATAGAGGCCGGCTCATATTTCAAACTTTATTATACCCGTTACCCCAAGGGCAAGTATTGCGAGCCTGCACGATTTTATAGTGGCTATGGCTATTATCTCGATTCGCCCGAGCCGCAGCTCGACCAATCGGGCACTCTCAAGGCTATTGAAGAGTTGCAGGGATTTTTGGAGTATTTCCCCAAAAGCGACCGTGTGAGCATCGCTCAGAATGCCATCTTTGAGCTTCAGGATAAACTGACCCTCAAGCAGCTTGAAAATGCTCAGCTTTACTACAATCTCGGCTCATATCTTGGCAACAACTATGAGAGTGCGGTGATTGTAGCCAAGAATGCAATCAAAGATTATCCCTACTCAAAATATAAGGAAGACCTGGAAATGCTTGTGCTCAAGGCTCGTTATCAGGAGGCATCTATGAGTGTCGACGAGCGTAAGGCCGACCGTTTCCGTGACGTCATCGACGAATATTATTCGTTTGTCAACAATTATCCCGACAGCCCTTATCGCGAAGAAGCAGAAAACATCTTCAAGATAGCAAGCAAATATGCAGTAAATTAAAAATAGTATTACATACAACTTCAATCGCACAATCCCCAACGTATGGACTACAAGAAGAGCAACGCACCCCTCAACACCGTCACCCGCGACCTGGTGAAACTCTCTGAAGACTCAGGCAATGTATATGAGACCGTATGCATCATCGCCAAGCGTGCCAACCAGATCTCCATGGAGATGAAGCATGACCTTGAGAAGAAGCTCCAGGAATTTGCCTCGCTCAACGACAACCTCGAGGAAGTGTCGGAAAACCGCGAGCAGATTGAAATCTCGCGCTACTACGAGAAACTCCCTAAACCCACACTCATCGCCACACAGGAATACGTGGAGCACAAAATCCACTTCCGCAACCCTGTGAAGGATAAGCCCAATCTCGATTGATTACAGTGATTCTCTGCAAAAATCTGCCTGATTGTCAGTCGGGAATTTGCAGGAATCAAGGATAATCACTACCTTTGCACCCGATATTTAAACATCATATTTTTTCATTAACCAAAAACATCAGTAAGAATGCACCTCAATTCTGAAGAAAAAGTAGAAATCTTTGAGAAGTACGGTAAGGGCAAGACTGACACTGGCTCACCTGAAGCGCAGATTGCATTATTCTCAGTCCGTATTGCTCATTTGACTCAGCACCTGAAGTCAAATCACAAAGATTATACCACAGCGCGCGCTCTGAAGATGCTCGTTGGTAAGCGTCGTCGCCTCCTTGATTACCTGATCAAGAAGGACATCAACCGCTACCGCGCCATCATCGCTCAGAAGGAGCTCGGTATCCGCAAGTAATCCGGCTTCTGTCTCCCGTTAATACGCGGAGGCGCTCCGGCGCTTAACGATTACACAATCACAAGGCTTTGCCCAAAAGGCAAGGCCTTGTCTGTTATATATTGCCATGCTTCTCCGACGCGTTTTAGAGTAAGGCTCATAAATGACGCCTTTAAGTGTAGGTGGAAAGCCTTAGCATGGAGATGTGAAATAACAATTGTTCTTCATCCTTACTACTTAATGAGATTTGTGAGTGTTGTGAACATTACTGATATATTAGATGTTTTATCAATGTTCCCAAACCGGCGATGGCCATTTTGCTTCAGGGCCTCGCCAATTTTTTATGCGATTATTCACGATTATTCAATTATACTAAAAACGAAAACACATCTATGTTCACTTCAAAATTCATACCCATGATGCTCGTGGCCGGAGCAATCACATTTACATCATGTAGCGATAATGATGATACCCGCGGTGAAGAAACCGACAACGGTGTAACTACTGTAGACCGCGTAGATCCGGCAAAAGTCTTCACCGGCCTAAAGCCCGTGTCTGTCGCAGGAATGCAGATCAGCTATCTCGAAGACGGCCTTGTCAAGACCATTACCCGTCGCGCCAGCGGCGACAACGAGATTGCTTCTTTCAGCTATCCCGCTCTGGCCCGCAATGTATCTGTCGGCAAGCTTGTGCGCATGGATGTTGTGTCGGGTAACGACCGTCATCAGTTTAATCTGCGCATTGGCGATCACGGATTCGTTGATTACGCCGAAGAAACTGAGTATGACAACGGCAAAGCAGAAGAAACACAATACTGGTGGTTCTCTTATTCCGACGATGGTCACCTCACCTCTATTGACCGCACTGATGAAGATTCACAGAGCGTGAAGTTTGAATATAAAGACGGCAACATAACGCGAGTTACAGTCACCTCACGCGATGGCGAAGATATCGAAACTACGGTATCCTACGGTTCGGCACCCACAGCCAACCTCGGTGCCATCATGCTCTTCGATGATGTCTTCAACACCGACCTCGATGAAATACAGTTTGCATACTACGCCGGTTTGCTCGGCAAGGGCACAGCATCGCTGCCTGTGGCTGCACAGCAACGCACCGGCAAATATACTCAGAATGTCTCCTTTGCCTGGAACATCGACAACAATGGTTATCCAACCTCTATGTCGCCCTCCAATGAGCCATTTGACTATACTTTCGCTTTCAAATAATAGAAATTACGCATAAGCATAAAACCGCAGCGGCTGCCCGATCGTTCAGGCAGCCGCTGTAGTTTGTTGGTGGTATTTGGGGGTTGTTTGTGCTCAGAGTTTACCGATAGTGTCGAGCAGTGTGCGCCCCAGATTTATGGTATAGCCCTCGGAAATAAACACCACACGGTTGAAGGTGTCGGCAATGAGCACCAGCGGCAGGTCGCTGCCAAACTGGGCCATTTCGCCGGCGATGACGCCGTCGACATCTGTGCCGAAGACCACATTTGCAGGCAGCGACGGATAATCGGCGCGATTGAAGCGAGCTGCACTCTCTGAGTCGGCAAACAGCAGCATGAGTTTGCCTCCCCATTTCTCCAGGTCGTTTGCGTATGCCGATATATCGTTGAGAATGTGTATGCTTGGCTCATGGTTTGGCTTGATCAGTGCTATCACGTAATACCCGCGGCCGGTCGTCGACAGCAGACTTTTATCGGTGCCACTGGCGAGGTCATGATAGATGTTTTCGCTGTTGAAGTTACCGACCACCTGCACCTCGGTGGTGTCCTGGCGGATGATAAGCGGCAGTCGCACTTCCTTGTCGCGTGGCACGTTGAAGAATACTGCTCGAGCCAGAACCGATCCGTCGGCCAACCGCTGTCCGCTTACCATAAGAGTCTGGCCGGCATCAAGCTCCACACCCTTGGCAAAATCGCTGCGCCATGTTGCTTCCTCATCGAAGTTGAGCAGCGAGGGCACGCCGCCGTTTATGCCCGATAGGGTGAAGTGGATGTAGTATGCCGGATTGTCGATGCGCCCGGTGTGCTCGAAGTCAAGCAGCAGCTTGCCTTTGGGCATGGATGAAGCTTCGTTATCACTCTGCGCGTCGGCAAAAAGCACTTCCACATCCTTGCCATCGGCGAGATAGTGCGGGCGCATGGTCACGGGGTCGAGATATGCCGGAACACCCATGCTGCGCAGCGATGCCACGGTGAAGATGTCGCGCGATGGCGGGGTGATATTCTTGCGGTGTTCAAAGACCTTAGCAGGTGAGGTGTGTATGTTGCGTGGGTAACCGGAGGTCACGACCTCTATGTTCTGTTCTATCCATTCAATCCATTTGGCCGGGTCGGCAGCATATTTTTCTCTATCTGCGGCCGGTATAGCATTGAGGAAATAGCTGCGGTAGGGTGTGAGGGTCTCGTTGCTCACACGCGGGCACATCAGATAGCGTGTAAGCACTTCTGTCGAGTAGCCGGTGGGATATCCCTTGGCCCCATCGGCATAAAATTCCTTGAGTATCTCCGGCTCAATGTCGCGCAGGTCTTTATCGCTGAGACTATTGAGGAAGGCCACTGCTAAATTATGGTCGGCAGCTCCGGCGAGGAAGTCAGCTATCACGGCATGATTACCGTAGGCCTGCACGAGCATTCTTGGAGAGTCGCCGTCGGTCCAGCCATGGGCGGTTGCGAAGTCGCGGGCTGAGGCTTCGGTGAAGAAGGTTGCCATGTAGGCATTGCGTATTGAGTCTTCTGCGGCAAAACGGCGCAGATTTTCAGCAGCCTGTTCGGCCGTTGGGGTCGGCAGCGATCCACTCTGCCGGGGTGGCACTATCGTAAACTCGACTTCGCCTTCATAGTCGGCATTCTTGTCAAGCACAACAGTGAGCGACTTATCGGTGCCGACGGTGTATTTTGTGAATCCGAAGGCACTGCCGTCGGGTGCGGTGGCCCACACAAGCAGATCGCCCAGACCAGTTGTGAGTCGCGCGTTGCCGTTATTGTCGGCAGTCTTCACTGATAGCGGGTAAAATTCGCCGTAGTTATAGAGCATAAACCGCACTTGCGCTCCGGGCACAGCATTGCCGGCAACGTCGGCCACGGTTACGCGAGCCGTGTCGATAGGAGCATAGTTCTCAGTGACATTGATCTGTGTTGACAGCGGCGTGACGGCTATCACCTCTTCGTCGCCGTCATATCCGCCGAGTGCGTTAGCCGTCATGAGCATGCCGCGGGCAGCCGGAGCGTTGAACCATGCCAGGTTGAGGATGGGCTCGGGTTCGCATGCTCCGAGGAAATACCATTTGCCGTCGACCCACACCTCAACCCATGCGTGGTTGTCGTCGGTGTGAGCCCAGCGCGGGGTGTAGACCTGACGTGCGGGAATACCCACGGCGCGCATGGCTGCGACACCAAGTGTAGACTCTTCGCCGCAGCGGCCGAATGAGGTTTTTACTGTTGCCAAAGGGGGCGACGTGCGTGAGTCCGACGGGCGATAGGTGGCCTTTTCATGAAGCCAGTGGTTGACTTCAAGCACGGCATCGGCCATCGACAGGCCTTTTACACGTGGTGCCAGTTCGTCATAGAAGATAAAGCGCGAGTCGTCGAGGTGTTCATTATTGACGCGCACCGGGAGAACGAAGTGGCGGAATTCGCGCTCCGGAATACTCTTGCCCCAAGGCATTTCGCTGCGTGCGCGCATTGCAGCCTCGGCATTTTTTACATAGAACTCGCGTGGATAGTCGAGACTGTCGGCCAACGTCATGCGCTCATACAGAAAGTCTACATACTCGTCGACCGGAGTCGCGGCAGCTGCGTTGAGCGCGCATGCTGCCAAAGCGGCGGCAAAAATTTTTCTCATTGCTCGGTTTCGTTGTTGATTGCTTCGACGATAGCTTTAACCTCGTCGGGGTGAGTGGTTTTTCTTTGGAATTCGTCGGCTCCGGGGGTGCCCATTGCCACGTCGGTGCGCCGGTATTTCATGGCCGATCCTGTTGATTTGCGGGCTGAGGCATGAATTTCCTTGCACCCCGATTGTTGGAGAATTTCGGCTGCATTGGAGGCCGAAACACCGCAACCGGCCAGGATGATGATGCGCCCGGCGGCGGCTCTGTTGAGAGCCGCCAATGTCGGTGCTCCGGTCAGAGCGTCGGGCTTCAGGCCCGATGTGAGTATGCGGTTGCAACCCAGAGCGATGACTGACTCAAGCGCCTCTATATGGTCGCTTACCATGTCGAAGGCGCGGTGGAAGGTTACCGACATTCCGTCGGCGGCGTCAACAAGCCGGTGGCAGCTATCGGAGTCTACGCTTCCGTCGGGCAGAAGGGCGCCTATAACCACACCGTCAGCGCCAAGCGACCGACACATTTTTATGTCTGCGACCATAATGTCTACTTCGTCGGGCGTATATACAAAATCGCCTTCACGGGGGCGTATGAGCACATGCTTCTTCACTCCGGGAGCAATCTTCACGGCTTGCGCGATGAAGCCCGCAGAGGGGGTTACGCCCCCAACTTCAAGGGCCGAACAAAGCTCTACCCGTGCTGCACCACCTTCTTCAGCGGCTTTCACTGAGGCAATGTCGCCGCAGCAAACTTCAAGAATAGCCTTCATGTCATTTGGTGGTGAGTTCTACAATATAATCGGGTTCTGTCGGCACTGAGTCAAGACACAGCGACACTCCGCCCTTGTCGTGGCGCACAAACTTCACAGGCCGGCCGTCGGCAAAGCTCACGGCCGAGGTGACCTTGCGCCCGGTGGGCACATATATCACCGGCGCCTCCGGGGTGAGGATATGCACATAGAGCTTGTCGCCTTTGCGGGTTGATGTTCCCCAGCTCTGTGCGGGGAAGTCGCCGGCGCGCGTGCCGTAGATTGTGGTTCCATTGGCCTCAAGCCAATTGCCCAACTCCTTCATGCGCTCCAGTGCCACAGCCGGAATTTCTCCGCTGGGCTGCGGGCCCACATTGAGCAGCAGATTGGCGCCTTTGCCTGCCGCCCCGACAAGCAGATGGATGAGTGTCTGCACATCTTTATAATCCTGATCGCGCAGGCGGTAGCCCCACATGCCGTTCATAGTCTCGCATGTTTCCAGAGGCAGGCGGCTTATATCTTGCCCAGATAGTCCGGCTTTGTTTTCGCCGGGTAGATCGCGCTCAAATATCTGTATGTCTTCACCCTCGAATGGTGTCTGATGGTGGTTGTTGCCAACAAGACAAGAGGGTTGCAGACGATGTATCATTGCATATTGCTCAGGAAGTTGCCAATCAAAAGGCTCGGGGTCTTCATCGCGGTCCCACCATCCGTCGAACCATATTGCACCCACCGGCCCATAATTTGTGAGCAATTCGGTGAGCTGAGCGTTCATGAAGTCGTAGTAGTGAGGCCAGTCGGCTTTCTCGGGGTCTTTTCCTGTGGTGCGGCCTGTGCGCCCCCAGGGATAATCGTCGCGGGTCCAGTCGATGTGCGAGTAATACAGGTGCAGTTTTATTCCTTGTTCATGGCACTCTTTGGCGAGTTCGGCGAGCACATCGCGCCCAAAGGGAGTAGCATCTACAATATTATAAGGCGACTGGGCAGTGTGCCACATCGAGAACCCGTCGTGATGGCGTGTGGTGAAACACACATATTTTGCCCCGGCGTCTTTTATGGCCTTCACCCATGCTTTGGCATCGAAGTGGGCGGGGTAGAATCCACGGGCCGATTTGGCGTATTCCGTGCGCTCAGGGCCGTAGTTGAGATACCATTCGCCCTGGCCGAACATGCTGTATAGCCCCCAATGAATAAAAATGCCGAAGCGGGCGTCTTCAAAGTCCTCGCGGGCTTGTAAAATTTCTGGGGTAGGGGTGTAGTCGGCTGCTGCCGTTGCCGGAAGTGCCGATATGGCGACTCCGAGCAAGAGTTTTTTCAGAGAAAGCATATTTTATCTAAGGTAATTTTGTAATGATCAGTTGCACTCAATGTGCACACAAATATACTCAAAAACCTTGAGATACCCAACTTCGCTCTTATTAAATGGATTTTCAGTAAAATCAGAGTATTGACATAGCTGATCTTATTGTCTCGTTATTTTGTCACGATATCGGATGCAACTGTGTGAGGCAGCGCGATATCTATGTCGGCCAAACGGCAGTCTTCTCCCGACGCTTTGCGCGCGGCCTGTATCTGGTTGACTATCTTGTCTACACCGGCAAAGTGGCTCTCGAAGCCGGGTATAAAGTCTGATGTCCCAAGATTATCAAGAGCCTCGCTGACAGATGCTACAGTGATTGATGCGGTGTCGTGGGCCGGCTGAAATCCCACTATCTCTTTTTCCTTGTCAATCAATACGCGAGCCAGAACACCGGCCTCCACAAGCCTGTCGGAAATGAGTGTCACCAGTCGCACGGGCATGTCGTAGTCGCGCACAAGCGACAGCACTGTCGGGGGCTTCAGGTTTTTCTCGAAACTCTGCACAGCCACTGCGGCAACGGCAAGCGAGATCCGTCGGCGGTAGTCTATGGATATGGTGTCTATGTCGTTGGCGAATGAGAATTGGAATATGCTCTGCGACGAATAACACAGCACGGCGCCCGACAGGCAGACCACCCACACAAGCTGCACCCACACAAGCAGCAGCGGCAGGAAGGAGAAACTGCCGTAGACGGCGTTGTAGCGGGCCACATACATCTGGCCCGACACGAACAGCCATTGCAGAATCAGGAATCCCGTGCCTGAGAATATGCCTGCTATAAGTGCATTCTTAAATTTCACCCTGGCATTGGGGATGAGCATGTAGACCGCAGTGAAAAACAGCCAAGTCATCACCCACGATGCCACCTCAAGGCACACCGACACCACCGGCGTCAGGAAGCTGAGGTGCATAAACATCTGCAGCGTCTTTGTCATCATCATCTGCAGCCCGGCGGCGCATATCATGAGCATAGGCAAGATCAGCAGCATGGCCGTATAGTCGGTGAGCTTGCGCCATATACTGCGCCCCTGCTTCACGCCCCAGATGAGATTAAACGTGTCTTCCACGTTGCTGAGCAGTGATATGAGAGTCCATAGCAGCACAAGCAGGCCTACACCCACGAAAATGCCCTCTGATGCCGTGCTCAGATATTTGTCGACAAAGCCGAGCATTTGATTGATGAGAGCATGCTGGCCGGGAAAAATCTTGTAGAGCTGTCCCTGCAGCAGGTTCTGGAAGCCGAATCCGCGGCCTATGGCAAACACCATAGCCAATGCAGGCACTATAGCCAGCATTGTGCGGTAGGTCATTGCGCAGGCCTGGGTCTGCAGGTCGCCGTTGAGGAAAGAGCGAGCCGACAGACTTATAGTCTTGAGCACATTTATTTTCCAGTTGCGGCGGGTGTCTTTCCACACACCTGTGGTGGCATAGTTCCAGAAGTCAATGCTGCGGGTCATGATGCGCGATATGCGCGATGGCTTTGATGTGGTTACATCATCGGCGGGGTCCTGTATGTTGTCGTCTTCGGGGTCGGTCATGTCGGTGTGATGATTAGTGGGAGATTTATCTGTGACTTATACCAACTATAACCGCTCGCTCATGCAAATAGTTTTGCGATATAGTCGCCGTCTATGACCGACAACACTGTTTTTCCGTCGGGCGTCGTAGCCGGCGTCGACAGCATAAACAGCTCTGCGAGCAGCCTGTCCATTTCAGCAGGTGTGAGCGTGCGCCCGCGCTGTATTGCTGCCTTGCGGGCCATTGCCAGGGTGATGCGCTCGGTGGTGCGGGCTTTGAAGTCGGCGGTTTCTTCGTCTACGCTTTCTATCAGTGCACCCAGCAGTGCTTTTGGGTCGGTGCCGTCGACCTCCGAGGGCATGCCGTTTATCATCCACGATGTGTCGCCAAGATATGACAGGTCGAAGCCCAGTGCAGCAAGTTCGTTTTGCAGAGCTGTCAGCAGTGCGCTCTGAGAGGCCGACAAGGTCACTGCCTCCGGAAACATTATGCGCTGCATCGTCAGGCGCCCTTCCTGGGCCATTGCCAGATAGCGATGATAGAGGATATTGACATGTGCGCGGTGCTGGTCTACGATCATCAGTCCTTCTTTTGATGGCGACAATATATAGCAACCTTTGAGCTGCATGGGTTGTGTCGATGGTGATGTATGCGATGTTTGCTCGGCTGTTGTCATCGGCAGTGTGTCATCGGGCTGCATCTCAAGGCTGAGCCCCTCGTTGCGGTTGCGCTCGAATGTCTCGTAGAGTGCTTCCCAGTTGCGTATGTCTGCACCGGTCGACAGGCGCGATGGCCGCTCTGTGGGCTGTCGCAGGGGCATTTCTTCTTCGGCAAAGACATTGTTCCCTGTGGCAAACGGATTAAATGTAGGGTCGATGGCTATCTCAGGGCGGCGCGTGGCGTCGGGATTGAATGCCGGTATCTCAGGAGCGTCTTCCGAGTCAAAGTCTATGGCCGGCACGGCGTTGAAGCGGCCGAGGGCTTCTTTTATAGCCGCCACAAGTATCTGCCATATTGCCTGCTCGTTCTCAAACTTTATCTCATGCTTCTGCGGGTGTATGTTTACGTCGATGGTCTCGGCGTCTACGCTGAGGTTGAGGAAGTAGTTGGGCTGGCAGTCGGCGGGGATGAGTTCCTGATAGCATGTGAGTACTGCTTTGTGGAAGTAGGGATGACGCATGTTGCGGCCGTTGACCATGAAAAACTGCAGCGGATTGCGCCGGCGCGCATTCTCGGGCAGCGACACAAAGCCGCTTATCTTCACCAGTGAGGTCTCCGTCTCCACCGGCAGCAGCTGGCGGTCGAGTGTCTTGCCGAAGAGTTCGCAGATGCGGCGCTTCTCGGCCCCGGCGAGCAGTTGGTGAAGCAATGTGCCGTTATGCGTTATCGAGAATTCCACATTATTGTTCACCAGCGCGAGTCGCTCAAATTCATGGATGATGTGGTTGAGCTCCACCGAGTCTTTCTTCAGAAATTTTCGGCGGGCAGGAACGTTGAAAAACAGATTCTTCACCATCATGTTTGACCCCGGAGCACACGACACCGGTTCCTGAGTCTCCACCTGTGAGCCGTTGATGACAACGCGGGTTCCCACCGGGTCGCTGCGGCGCATGGTCTGCAATTCCACTTGCGCAATAGCGGCTATAGAGGCCAGAGCCTCGCCGCGGAAGCCCATGGTGTGCAGACTCAGCAGGTCGTTGGCCGCTGCAATTTTTGATGTAGCATGTCGCTCGAAGGCCATGCGGGCGTCGAGTGCCGACATTCCGCAGCCGTTGTCTATGACCTGTATGAGTGTGCGGCCTGCGTCTTTGAGTATTATCTCCACGCGGGTTGCTCC
>CAZAME010000049.1:0-10694 GCA_964486445.1 uncultured Bacteroides sp.
TGCAAACTATTCCGACAAATTTTTTTGAGTAAAAAGATGGCCCGACTTTCTAAAGCATAGTGATGTCGCTTAAATATAGCGCGTTGCAGAACGGTTAGGAGTGAAAATTTTTAGAAAATTTTTCCGGGCTGAGGGGCTTTAATGAGATCAGCGCCCGCACAAGAAGAATATGCGGGCGCTGAAAGCTAATTTTAGAAGAGATTTTTATCGAGAAATTTCAAAGGCTTTGCCAGCCGAGTGCGCAGTCATAGCCGGGGCATATTGGCTTTGAATAGTGGCAATGCCTGATGCGAATGTTCCGGAGTTGTTTACTGTAGATTCGTAACTGAGTTGATAAGAACCTTTGGGAAGATAGGTGACGAAGAAATTGGTGACTTCATCGCGGTTTTCGCGGTAAAGAGACACACCTTCAGTGTAAATATAGCCGGGGAGCTGGTCGACTGGTTCCAGTGCTGCCATGCGGTTGTCGTTAATAACAACATACTCGAGGTCGCGATCGGTGACGATGGTGAGCAGTGTGCGCACGTAGTCGCCTGTGTGGAGACTGTCGGTCTCAATCCAGTCAAAACCAGTGGGTGTAGCTACACGCTTTAGCGTGCGTTTTTCTATGGTGAGACCGTCGACTGATGCGGCTTTGATGTCGGCCGGGTGGGCCTGATAGCGCATGAGCAAGGACCCGAAAGCCTGAGTGGAGTCATTGCCGGTGCGGTGCAAAGTCAGGGTCTTGCCTGATGGTGAGCAGGCCGTCAATGGCATAGTGAAGCTGCCGGTGAGGCTTTCGATAGATGCCGGAGTGAGGATAGAGTCGGCCAACGTGAAAGTAGTTTTTCCTGCCGGCGCGAGTTGCATGCCAGGGGCTTTCAGCAGACTTGCTATCACGTAAGAAGTGCTTATGGAGTTACCCCAGTTGAGAGTTTCTTTCTGAAGAACGAGCCACTGAGCCAGTTGCTGAGCGACTTTTTTTTGTGGCTCGATAAGTGTGAATGCCTCGAGCGCGTATGCTGTTGTGGCAAGCTTGCTCATGGCGCTCCACGGCTTGAAGTCATCAAAAGATGGGAACCATAAGCCTTTCTCGGGTGTCGACGTGCTGAACTGCTCCATAGACTCGAGCAATTTGCCGCTGAGGGTCTTATAGCCTCCACGATATAATATCAGAGCAGCCTGAGGCTTCTGAGCGAGATCCATTTTGCGCCATTTTGCGACAACATATTGCACGACGTCGCCCACAAGCTTAGATGTTGCAGAGTTCATCGGTATGTCGGCAAAATCCTGGCGGAGCACAACATAACTCATGTATTCGGCTGGGCGTGGAGTCTTGGGCTTTCTATAATTTTTTGCCTGCTCCGTGTCGAGCCACAAGAGTGCCTGAGTCATCATCTTCTCGACACGAGAGTTCTTGGGCATGTAACCGAGATAGCGGACATATCCAAACATCTGCAGCACAGTTGAGGTGGCCCAGACAGATGCTTCGCGCGCCTGGGGGAACCACATCCAGCCACCTTGATTGGCCTGCATCTTTTCGAGAGCAGCGATGGCCTTGTCGGCGGTTGCACTGAGCTCTTTACGGTCAAGCAGTATGGCGAGGCGCTGCATACGCTCGGTGTCGCTGGCAGCCTGTTGCATCCAGGGTGTGGCCTTGAGGAGTGCTGTTTTTAGTTCGCTGTTTTTCTCGAGCATAGACACCAATGCCGAGTCGGCAGGATTTTTGCGCCATTGCTCTATAGCTTCCTCTACTTGCGGGAATTCTTTGATGAGCCCTTCGGTGAGGTAAACCGAATATAGGGCGGCTGCAGCTGAGAAGACATCGTTGCCGGCCGACTCACGGAGGGAGGGGAGTGCGCTCACGATATACCAGCGCGGGTTGTCGCAGTAGCTCAAAGTCACTGTGGCATCAGCAGGCAATTCGGGTACGGTCAGAGAATAATCTGTTGTTCCCGGGGCAAGATAGAAGGGCTTGCTTTCTACCACAGGCTCGGCTGCCGGGTTTATGGCAATGAGTATCTGCTCGCCGTCGGTGAACCGGCCATTCGAGGCATAAACGCGGAAGCCTATAGCTGATAGATCGGCAGGCGCTTCAACAGATTGCACTACTTCGGTGGAGGCAGAAGCGGCGAGTTCTACGGTCTGTATATTTCGCGAAAGGACACGGCCGGAGATTGGGTCGAAGCATTCGGTCTTAACTTCTACGGTCACTGCAGAGTCGGTTGCGTTCATCACGGATGACAGAACGCATGCCCGGTCGCCTTCGCGGAGGAAGCGCGGAGCGTTAGCAGCAACCATCACGGGTTTCGAAGTGGTGAACTCGCGCATAAGGTCGGCACTGTCCATTTTATCGTTGTATGCGATGGCATTCAAAATCCATGATGCATTGGCATCAGGCACGACGAACCCAACTTCAGATACACCATCTTCTCCTGTTTCAAGCATGGGCATAAACATCATCAGAGGCATCTCGGCCGGGCGATATTTATATGAATAGTCCGATTTACCTGACTTCCCCATAGCAAAGGTATAAACATCTTCTTCGCCATATTCGGCAACCAGTTCACCAGGAATTGCTGTAGCAGCATTATTATATGGAAATGCATACGCAGTTTCGACTACCATATCAGCAGATTCTTCGAATCCTGCTGCTGATTTTCTTAATATGGATGTTTTAAGATTCCGCGGAGCGTTAAAGCCAAAAGAATACCCGAAGTCATTAAAGATTGGTGCATTTATTGTTTTCGTCGGTAGCTTTATATATGGAATTTGATATTTTATGTCTATGTCGTTAATATAATTGCACAGAGGAGTGAATCTACCACAGTTGAATGACGTATTTCTAAAAATTGGTCTGTATAATCGATGAGATTTTATTATATCTAATGCTTTGTTATAAACGTCAAGCAATATAGCAGAACGCGTAGGATTTCCATGGCTATCAAGGGTGCGGAATTTCCATATCTCGTTATTGCCTGGAGTAAGTTTATTGCGGAAACTTTCTATTTCTAATGTGATCTTTTCGTTTGCAGCGGGATTGCTGATGGTTAAAACCTCATCAGAAAAATGTGCATTGCGCATGCATAACATTGTTACATTGGCCTTTTCTGCTTTGAGCGAAGGAATCTTTATTGAGATATTATTGTATCCTTCGTGAGCCTTGTGTAGGTGTGCATAATGATTACCATCGCTATCGACAACAAATGTATATATATATGATGTAGAATCTGAAACACCAACTAATATATTTGCTATTCCATGTTCGTCGAATTTATTTTCATAAGACGGAATCCACATTGGCGAAGTAACAGGCACAGTTTTAGCAGAGGGATTATATAAAATCACATCAGTGCATGCATGATTTGATAGAGTTGTGTCGGCTGTACTTATGCATAGTTTATATTCACCTTGTGGTATAGTTGATAGATCTATGATAGGCTTATCAAGTTGAAATTTGCCTATGGAGACGACTTCCTCATTTGCACTTATCTGGAATATCATATCCATAGACTTGACATGTTCAAATTTCTCGTTTAAAACTTCTACCGGAATTTCTAAAGGTTTCGCTATATTGATTTCATGATGTATATCACCCATAATCACAGTGTAGGGTTTACCTAATGAAAAGGCACGTGTTGCGTGACGCCTCTCACCGGTTCCTGATACGACATCTACATTAACATAAAACAAGGTGTTTTCGGGGTTGTCATTGTAGTCAAAAGATTCTTCATCAAAAACTATAGAGAAGTGTCCGTTCTCATCAGTAGTAGTGGTTTCGATTATATCCTCTGTGAGACGATTAAATCCCCATGCATCATATCCGGTAAGTTGGACTTCCACATTTGCCCGAGCGATAGGAAATTTACTATAGGTTAGTGCCTCCCCTTCGATAGTGAGGCAACCATTTGACGGCGAGTTATATCGTATAGCTGTGATTTTAGCCTCATATTGCGGCATTTTATAGTCACTGACAGTGAAAAATACGTCGCTTTGTGATATATGATTGGAGGACTTTGTATTGTATGCCATATTAGCGGTCAATTTATATCGACCTGTGAGCATGCCATCGGGAATATGCATCTTTCCATACACACGCCCCATCTTGTCAGAAGTAAGTCGTAAGGTATCAATTGCTTGATGATTCGTGTCATACATAATGATATCGAGCTCAATATCTGATGCTGGCTTACATGAGTCATCCCTGGTGCGACCTACTATGAATGCAAACTCTACACTATCGTCAGGATGATAAATAGCTAGAGACGTATATCCGTATGCACTAATTTCTTCAACACTTGCTTTATGCTGAGGTTCAGCAGCAGGCCATGCATACATTGACCGATAACGTTGATCGCCATTTGTAAATAGTAATGTGCTACGAAGGGATTCTTTATAAGGGTATTTAAATTTAAGCATACCATTAACATCTGTTTTACCGAGTTCAGCGGTAGATAGCTCTTGATTGTTTTTTACCCACCGTTCTGCAGTAAGTGAAACGTCTGCTGTAATTGGTTTACCAGAGAACGGATTAACACATATAGCATAATTTGAACCAGAGCGAGATTCTTTCACCATATAACCGAATGTGGTGCTACTTGTAATTTCTATAAATCCAGGAATATTAGCAGTCGCGGAAGTTGGTGACGTCACAGCTAGAACATATCGACCTTCCTTTGGAATTATGATAGATGTTTTTAGTTTTATAGAAAAAGGCAAATCCTTATCATAGATTTCAGAGTCACTTTCTATGTTGAAGTTGCGTATAGGCTTATCTTTAAGTAACGTTTGGATATCAAATGACGAGGTTGATTCAAGTGAGCCTACATAGTATAAACTTAGTGTCGCCGTCGTTGTATTTGTAAGTTTTATAGACAGATCAACTGGTGTTGCAGGTGGAAGTAGAACCGATTCATATTCAATATCCACAATTTTTGTCATGCATAAATTTAGCTTATTTTGCAATTTATTTTTTGCAATGCTTGATGGATGATTGTCTAAATAATCACGAATAGCTCGGACCAACTTCTTGTTTTGTGTGAAATCGTCCATTCGCACTCCAATTTTGAGCAAGATATCAGCAGAATATTCTGAGTCTTTGAACTGGTTGTATAAGGTTAAAAGAGAGTCTTCACCTTGATTATTATATTTTAGAATATTCATTATATATGGAGCAGACCCTGGCTTATGACTAGCGGTAAGCTCTTTATATAAATTCTCGATCCTTGTTTCATCTGTTTTGTTATCAAACTCGACTATGCGATTTACTGCAAAATCATAAAGGGTAGGGTAGTAGATCTGGGTGTTGCGGTCGGCTTTGATGACGTTGCCGAAAGCGGTGATCGGAGTGGCTTTGAGAGCGGGTGCATATTTGAGTGCATCGTGGGCAAGCGCAGATATTGTGTCGGTTAATTGTTCACCGCTCCAAAGGCTTATATCAGCAGGCACCGGGCGAAGAGGGAGTTCTCGCTCGTTGAATGTCCAGCGGTCTGTGCGATAAAATTCATAAAACACATTTGCGCGGAGCAGGTCGATAAGTGCGCGTGTGCATGGCCCCTTTGCTCGATTTTCGGCCTGGGCAAGACGATCAAGACACTTTTGTGTATTGTCGCGAGTGATGAGTTCTTCAGCCGTGACATAGTCGATGAGCGACTGCAACAGTGCGATAGAGTCGCCGGAGACAAGGGCCTTCTGATATGTGGCATCGGCATTGGATGCCACAGTTTTCGGAAAATTGAAGTCGGGGCCCTCAGGCTGTTTTGCTGGATTTGCTCCTACAGAAAATAATGAAGAAATAGACAAAGCTGTCACTGCTGCAAGTCTCGCAAGATTGCGCAGGCTTGTAAACGAAATTCTATGCATAAGCTTAGTTGAAGCGTTGAATAATCTGTGATAATATTAAAGCCGGTTCTTTTTTATAAGGAACCGGCTTTGTGATACTTTTGTTTATGCTTGTTTTGTAGTACTTAGCGACGGCCCTTGCTACAGTCTGCCGCCGATTTAGCGGCGTCGTTGCGCATGCGGCCATGCTTTCTCACGACTTTTCCCATGAATGCACGCTCTGCTGCTTTGAGTTTGAAGAGTTGCTTTGGCGAGAGAACTTTCTCAAACTTGGCGAAGTATGCCATTTCGATTTTATATTCTTTATCTTTCTGCTCAAACATAGTGCGGGCTGCCGAAGTGTACTCGAGGTCGGAAGTCAACGGCGAGTTCTCAAGTTTCATTTCCATGTCACGGGCCTGCTGATTGAGGGCGATCAGCTCGTCTTCCATGGCATCGTAGATAGGGAAGAACTCGTTTTGCTGGTCGCGCGACAGATTAAGTTCCTTTACAAGGTGTTTATGCTTGAGATCACGCATTTTCTCGGCCCACACACGGCGGTCGTCTTCAGTCATCTGCTTCTGGGCGGAAGCTATTGATGCACAGCCGGCAAGTAGTACGATGAAAAACAAGAAATGGTGTAAGCGTTTCATATACGGGATTTTTATTGACTTATAGAGAAGATTCATCGGCAGGAGCAGGCTCTGAGTCGTCAACATCGATGTCCTGATCATATAACATGTCTTCGTAGAGGTCATATTCATTGTAGTCACCGAGGAAGTATTCGTCGATAAACTGTTCGTTGCCGATAGCCTCGGCGATTACAGGGTCGTTGTCGAAGCTCAATCCATTGCCTGACGCGGGAGAAATGAGGGAGAACATCTTGAGCATGCACCATGCGCCGGCAAACATTGCTGCCATATAGACGTAGGGGCGCACGCGCTGCCATCTGGTGGGCGTTGCGCCTGTGATGACACGACTGTCTGCATCTTCGCTCTGCGATTGCTCGAATGGTGTCTCGGGCAACATCTTCTCCATCTTGTCTATAAAGTCGGCAAAATAGCCCTCAGGCACGGTCATGCCGTCGTTGTGGGCTACTGCATCCAATATGTTTTTGTCTGACTTCATGTTTTATATGGTCTTGTTGCTTTTTATATATTGACTCTTTGCCGGGCTGAAGGTTTAATTATGTCGTTCAACATATTGCTCGATTTTTTTCACGGCCAGATGATATGACGCTTTCAGAGCGCCGACACTTGTGCCAAGTATTTCAGACATCTGCTCATATTTCATCTCGTCGTAGTACTTCATTGTAAAGACAAGTCGCTGTTTTTCAGGTAACGAGGCAACGGCTTTGCGCAGTGTCTGTGCAAGCCGATCGCCGTCGATGTGCTCGTCGGCTTCTATTGACTGGGCGAGAACCGACGACTGATCGTCGAGCGAAATGTTCAGTCGCTTGCGTTCTTTGGCAAGGAAGCTCACGCTCTCGTTTACAGCGATTTTATAGAGCCATGTCGATAGCTTGGCGTCACCGCGGAAGTTTTCGAGATTTTGCCATGCTTTCATAAATGTGTTTTGCAGGATGTCGTTGGCGTCATCGTGGTTCTGCACCAGATGGCGTATCTGGCGATAAAGCGGCTCGGAATATTCACGTATCACCTGCGAGAATGCTGCACGACACTGTTTGGGGTCGCGCAACTGCTCGATCAGCTCCTGCTTGTCTGTTGGTATAGGTGTTCGTGACATTCTTCTGTGTTTATTATGCGTCTTGGCGCCTTTGACGTCAAAATTAATCATTTTCTCCCGTATCTACAAACAAAGGTCTAAAAAAGCCGCTGACATTGCTATGTATAAAGCTGTTTTTCTGAAATATTGGTATTAATTTTGCTGTATGGAAACTATTGTGAATGTTGCGGTATATGATTCGCCAATGGGTGAGCTGCTTGTTGGTGTCTCTGACGATGCTGCGTGGCTGTGCGCCTGGCGAAACTCTGTGAGGCTCAAGCGTGTGATGGCGCGCATCAGCCGATTGGGAAATGTGAAGTTTGTTGATGGAATCAGGCCAATGACATGTATGCTGCGCGATGAACTTGATGAATATTTCGCAGGAAAACGCAGTAGCTTCAGTATGCCGATAAAGGTTTGCGGCACTGACTTTCAGAAGCAAGTGTGGAGTGCGCTGGCCGAGGTGCCATACGCCACAACAATATCATACAGCGCTCTTGCTCGCCGTGCCGGTTGTCAAAGCTCGGTGCGGGCGGTGGCTGCGGCTATGGGCGACAACTCGTTGTGCCTGTTGTTGCCATGTCATCGTGTTACCGGCTCCGGAGGTTCTATTGGTGGTTATGCCGGGTCAGTTGAGACTAAACTTCGGTTGCTTGAGCTTGAGTCGTCAGTCGCGAAAGGGGCAGTCATAGAATGAGAAATCATCCATGATGGCTTCAAGACGGTTGCAGGCTACTTCGTTTTCAGTTGTCGTGGAGTTGCTTGTGGGGCGGGGTTCATAAAGGGAGTCAAACATAGTTAGTGGTTTTATTGGTGAATGTGCCACAAAATTATGAATCAGCATGGGCGTGATTGTGGCACCATATAGTGAAAATATGTAAATTTGCAATAAACAGCTTCTATAATCGTTTTTAATATATCATCAACATGCTATAGAAAATGAACTTTATAGAAACCGAAATACCGGGAATAGTCATTCTTGAGCCTCGGGTGTTTGAGGATGCGCGCGGGTATTTCTTTGAGAGCTACAGCAAGCGCGAATTTGATGCAGCCGTGCGCCCGATAAATTTCGTTCAGGATAATCAGTCGAGGTCGACAAGAGGTGTGATACGAGGTTTGCACTTCCAGGCCCCGCCATTTGCTCAGAGCAAACTTGTGAGGTGCATCAGCGGCGCTGTTCTTGACGTGGCTGTTGATATACGTAAAAACTCACCAACATTTGGTCGACATATTGCAGTGGAGCTCAGTGCCGACAATCGTCGCATGCTTTTTGTGCCGCGCGGTTTTGCTCATGGGTTTGCTGTTCTGAGTGAAGAAGCGGTATTTCAGTATAA
This sequence comes from uncultured Bacteroides sp., assembly GCA_964486445.1. Classification (GTDB taxonomy): domain Bacteria; phylum Bacteroidota; class Bacteroidia; order Bacteroidales; family Muribaculaceae; genus CAG-873. Next base: position 8,859 of record CAZAME010000049.1, read on the forward strand.
ATGCGACAACTACTATGCTCCGCAGTCTGAGGGAGGTATTTCTGTTGCCGACAAGTCTTTGGGCATAGATTGGTGTGTGGATTCAGCGCAGGCTATACTGAGCGCCAAGGATATAGCTCTTCCGATGTTTGCCGATTTCGACTCGCCGTTCAGCTATGACACTGATTTATATGCCGACTAAGTAACAGACGTTATAAAAACAAGATGAAAAATTTTAATCGCAATATCATGGTCACAGGTGGTGCCGGCTTTATTGGCAGTCATCTTGTGAGACTTCTTGTAAATAAATACCCCGGTTATCGCATAGTCAATGTCGACAAGCTCACCTATGCGGGCAATCTTGCGAACCTCAAGGACATTGAAAACGAGCCAAACTATGTGTTTGAGCGCGCTGATATATGCGACTATGAGGCAATGTTGCGGATAATGAAGAGCTATGATATTGATGGAGTGATACATCTTGCGGCCGAAAGCCATGTAGACCGTTCGATAAAAGATCCGTTCATCTTCGCCCGCACGAATGTTATGGGAACACTTGCCCTCCTGCAGGCTGCAAAGACCAGTTGGCTTGCGCGCCCTGAAGGTTTCGATAGCAAACGCTTTCATCATGTGTCGACCGATGAAGTGTATGGTGCACTGGAACTCACAGCTCCCGGCGGGTTGCCCTCACCATTTACAACGGCTGCTTCGTCGGAGCATCACCAGGCATACGGCGAAGACTTCTTTGTAGAGACCACGGCATATAACCCTCATTCGCCTTATTCAGCGGCTAAAGCATCGAGCGATCATTTTGTGCGTGCTTATCATGACACCTACGGAATGCCGGTTGTTATCACCAACTGCTCTAACAATTACGGCCCTTATCAATTTCCGGAAAAGCTGATACCGCTGTTTATCAACAATATACGTAACCGCCGCCCGCTCCCCGTCTATGGTAAAGGCGAGAATGTGCGCGATTGGCTCTATGTTGAAGATCATGTGCGAGCACTCGATCTTGTCTTTCACAAGGCTGCCGACGGTGCTACCTATAATATAGGTGGATTCAACGAGTGGAAGAACATCGACATTGTGAAGGTGTTGATAGCTACGGTAGACCGTTTGCTCGGAAATCCCGAGGGATATTCCGACGAACTCATAACCTATGTAACCGACCGGGCCGGCCATGACTTACGTTATGCGATAGACTCTCGCCGCCTGCAGGCCGATCTTGGTTGGGAGCCATCATTGCAGTTTGAGGAAGGTATTGAAAAAACTGTTCGCTGGTATTTAGACAATAGTGAATGGACCGACTCGGTGACCTCAGGCGACTACATGCGCTATTATGAGGATATGTATGCCAATCGCTAATACAAACTACGCGCAGACCATATAACATAAATAACCGGCGTATTGCAGTTAGATGCACAGGCAATACGCCGGTTATTTTTCTTATAAAAGAGAGTATCTTACTTCTTTGAAGCTTCGATAGAGAGCTTGCGGAATTCTTTCATGGCCTTCTCGAGCTCGAGAGAAGCCTTGCGGGCGCGGGCACCGGCAGCTTTGTTGTTGTTTTCAACCTGGAGAGCGGCGTCTTTAGAGAATGACTCAAAAAGAGCGGCAACTTTTTCAGTAAGTGCTTTCATTGTAGTTATTATTTAATGTGATGATAATGTTTCTGTGCTGCAAAGATAAGAAAATTCCTTGCAATCAACACAAAAACAGAGAAAAACTCGATAAAAAAACGGATTTGTCAGAAAAAAATATGCGGCCGTGCCTATAAAGTTGTTTTAGAGCACGGCCGCATTGTTTATTTTGTGTCGGTTGATCAGCCGCCGAAGTTATCGTAGTGGATATCTT
>CAZAME010000049.1:10704-12896 GCA_964486445.1 uncultured Bacteroides sp.
CCAGTCTATATTTGTCTGCCATCTTGTTTTGTTGTAATATTCGATGTCTTCAGGATTTTCGTGATCTTTGAGGTAGGTATTGTAGATGACCTGATGCACAAATCCGGGGGTGTACTCCACGCCTGCTTCGTCGGCGATGGGGTCTGGGCGATCTAGTGCAAGATGGAACTTGAAGTTGGGGAACTCCTTTTGCAACTGCAGGAAGTCGTCGAGATAGAATACCTCGTTGAGCGCACGTGCGCCGTAGAAGTAGTTCATCACACGGTCGGTGCACTTGAGTGTCTTGGTCATATACATGATCTGAGCACGCAGAGGTGCCATGCCTGCGCCGCCGCCAATCCACATCATTTCGCGTTTTGAATCGGTGTTGACGTGGAAGTCGCCGTAGGGACCGCTCATTACAACTTTGTCGCCGGGCTTGAGCGAGAAGATATAACTTGATGCGATGCCGGGCATGACATCCTGGAATCCGACCTCGGGTTTGGGCTTGAATGGAGGTGTTGCGATGCGCACAGTGAGCATTATTCTGTCGCCTTCGTCGGGATAATTAGCCATTGAATAGGCACGCACGGTGGTTTCAGTATTCTTACACTTGAGTGAGAATAAACCGAATTTTTCCCAAGCCGGCAGATATTCAGGACCAATGAGTGCTTTGTCAATGTCCTTGTCATAGTCCATTTCAAATGTGGGGATCTTTATCTGGGCGTATGAGCCTGGCAGGAAGTTCATGTGCTGGCCCGGAGGAAGAGCCACAATAAATTCCTTGATAAATGTTGCCACATTTTTGTTTGAAATAACCTCGCATTCCCATTCCTTGACGTCGAGTGCCGAGGCTGGAATTACAATATCAAGGTTGTCTTTAACCTTGACCTGGCAACCAAGACGCCAATGGTCTTTAATCTGCTTGCGCGAGAAGTGCACAGCTTCAGTGGGCAGAATCTCGCCGCCACCTTCGAGCACCTGTAGTTTACATTGTGCGCAACTGCCTTTGCCGCCACAAGCCGATGGAAGAAATATATTTTCGTTGGCAAGAGTGGAGAGCAAAGAGCCACCCGATGCTGTCTTTATGACTTTATCAGAATTGATGGTGATATCGACCTTGCCACTGTGCACCAGAAAGTGTTTGGCCACAAGCAGTATTATCACCAGTAGCAGCACGATCAGCAGGAAGAACCCAACACCGGCTGTAAGGGTGGGAACCAGTGAACCTGCGCTTGTGCAGGGAAGAAAAATTTCTATCATAGTCGTTTATATTTTTATGCCCAGGAAGCTCATAAAGGCTATGCCCATCAGAGCGGTGAGAATGAAGGTTATGCCAATGCCGCGCAGTGGTTTAGGTATGTTGGAGTACTCGGCGAGGCGCTCTCTGATAGCTGCTACAGCGCAAATGGCAAGCAACCAGCCGATGCCCCAGCCTGCACCTGCGCAGATGGCGGTGCCAACTCCGGGGAAGTCGCGCTGTTCCATAAACAGTGAGCCGCCGAGGATGGCGCAGTTAACAGCAATGAGTGGAAGGAAGATGCCGAGCGATGCATAGAGCGACGGGCTGAATTTTTCTACTGCCATCTCCACAAGTTGAGTCATCGATGCGATGACCGCGATAAACATTATCAGAGACAGGAAGCTCAGGTCAACATCGGCATACTCTGCCCCCAGCCAGCTTAAAGCGCCTGCACGGAGCACATAGGTTTCAAGCAGATAGTTGATGGGCAGCGTTATGACAAGCATAAACGTGACAGCAATGCCGAGGCCGAAGGCTGTCTTGACGTTCTTTGACACCGCCAAAAACGAACACATGCCCAGGAAGTAGGCAAACACCATGTTGTCGACGAAAATCGACCGGATGAAGATATTTAAGTTTTCCATTGCTTAGTCGTCTTGAAGTTCTTTGTGATTGATGCGGTGTACCCAGATAATCACAGCCACCACGATAAGAGCCATGGGGGGGAGGATCATGAGGCCGTTGTTGACATATCCGTGCTCATAGCACCATTGGGGCACTACCTGCATTCCGAGCAATGTGCCGCTGCCAAGCAGTTCGCGGAAAAAACCGACGATGATGAGGATGAGGGCATAACCGACTCCGTTGCCGACACCGTCGAGAAACGATGGCCAGGGGCGGTTGCCCATTGCAAAGGCTTCGAGGCGTCCCATGAGTATGCAGTTGGTAATGATGAGGCCGATGAATACCG
>CAZAME010000050.1:0-12517 GCA_964486445.1 uncultured Bacteroides sp.
GAGGAATTCGTTGGCAGGCACATTGTCGGGCAACTGATAGCCATCGCCGTATGCGAGCAACATTGCGGGGAAGATAATACAATGGAAGACAATGTTGTCTTTGCCTATGAAGTTGATGATGCGTGTTTCGGGGTCTTTCCAATACTTCTCCCATGTGTCGGGCAAAAGCTCCTTGGTGTTGGAGATATATCCGATAGGAGCGTCAAACCACACATAGAGCACCTTGCCTTCAGCACCTTCAATCGGCACGGGGATACCCCAGTCGAGGTCGCGGGTCACGGCACGCGGCTGCAAACCCAGATCTATCCACGACTTGCACTGACCGTAGACATTGGTCTTCCACTCTTTGTGCTCGTCGAGAATCCAATGCGAGAGTTTGTCCTGCCACTTGTCGAGAGGCAGATACCAGTGATATGTCTCGCGGAGTACAGGCACATTGCCCGTCTCGGCAGCATGAGGGTTAATCAGCTCTGTAGCATTGAGTGTGCTTCCGCACTTCTCGCATTGGTCGCCATAAGCACCCTGGGCATGACACACAGGGCACTCACCAACCACATTGCGGTCGGTGATGAAGCGCCCCGCACCCTCGTCGTAGAACTGCATCGACGATTTTTCGACAAACTCGCCTTTATCATAAAGATGCCGGAAAAACTCAGACGCTGTGGCTGCATGGGTATCGGAAGTCGTGCGGGAGTAAACGTCAAAGCTGATGCCAAGCCCCTCAAACGAATCCTTTATAATCTTATGGTAACGATCGACAACGTCTTGAGGAGTAATACCCTCCTTGCGGGCACGGATGGTGATGGGCACACCATGCTCGTCGCTACCGCCCACCATTACTACATCGCGACCACAAAGGCGCAGGTAGCGGGCATAGATATCTGCCGGGATATACACGCCGGCAAGATGACCAATGTGCACAGGGCCATTGGCGTAGGGGAGAGCGGTGGTGATGAGAGTACGTTTAAACTTTTTGTTATCCATTGTCTTATAATAATTTGCGCTTATTAGTTGAGCCTTTGCAGCAACCCGCTGTGAGGCACCGATTTCAAAAAGGCAAATTTAGCAAAAAAGCACGATATAATCAATAGCACTATGTTGGCAAGATTTTTTATCCGTCACGTTGTTTCTTTTTCAGATTGGCTATCATGCTGATTTCATGAAAATCAGTGACGTATCACCGGCTCAAAAAAGTTAAACACTAACGTATTCCTGCTTGTTAATTTTTATTAATTCTATCAATCACAATTTGTATAAGAAAACCCTTTTTACTACTTTTAACATCGAAAACAATACTTTTATAACAATTGCAGGTCCCGCTTGCCCGGCACTGCTTTTATTATAGGGCGTATTATTTTTACAGCATCGATTTATCGACGCACCCAAAAGAACAGTAGCCCAACAACAATAATTATAACGATATATTCTCATCTCTCAATTGATTTTTCCTTTTTTGCTTAAGGTGACATTATCACGCAATACACATTAAGATTGGTGATATTCAGCCACACCTATGAAGCATAAGCATTAAGATGGTATCAATAATTTTATTATTTCACTATATAATAGTTTTTTAGCATTAACATATTGTACATAGTTGTATTAGTTTAGAAATGTTTCATAAATAGTTTATTAATCCTCTGACTGAGTGAGCGTCTTTGTGAAAAGGCGCTCTCACTTTTTTTTATATGGGATAATGTCGGGGCAGCATCCATAATGCTATTCCGTTTTAATTGCCGTTGGCGAATAGTCCTCATAATCGACTTATCGCATTCATAGCAAACAAAGAATGAATTTGAGCACAGATAATGGAGTAGATCGGTGGCTGAATTTCTATATTCCCGGTCTTTGTGTACAAAATATTTTAAAGATTCTACTTGCTATTTCTCCATTATCATGTTTCCTAATAACTTCACCGCGGTCAAATACTTTTCCGGAGTTATGAAATGTGCGAAACGATGAGTGCCGTCATCTTCAATTTTGATGCCATAGTTCACAATATCGGTTACATTATTGGCTTTGACGTACATATCAAACATCCTTGAAAACAAGCGGCTTCTGTATTCTTGAGAAGTAAGTTCAGTATGATGACGGGCAATATCTGTCAAATCGTCGCAATAGAAACACAACACCGAAGTATCATTATCTTTCATAAACCTAAAGAGTACATCGCATATAGCCTTCAGAGTCTTTACTCCAACGGTATTTTCTCCAGAAATACGGACTAATGTAACATCATAGAAAACAAGTGTAAGCGTAAGCGGGTCGTTTGTAAACGCCTGCAGACTTTCGGTGTCATAATACGAAAGGGCGACTCTTACTCGATCGCCCTTATCGTTATGTATATCAAAAGATATGTCCATCTTACACTTTTAATGTAAAGACACATTCCTTCTTATTCGTCAGTTTCTCAATCTGCTGATGTTTTTTTTCTCTCAAGGAGTCAAAGACTTGAATCATCCTTTGAGATGGTTTTTTTATGGTGATGGTTCGAGTCATAACTATTAGTTTATTTAAATGTTTGATTGCTTACCGCAAAGTAACAACTTTTTCTTCACTGTCGCAAACTTATATCTACTAAATTCTATATTCTTTTATTTATAAAACATCTGAAATGCCAGGGATGTTCTTTGTGGTTAATCCGCTCAAAACGGCCATAATATGAATAAGACATTTCCATCCCGTGTACGAAAACGGACAATTTTAGCTTTGTATCTCATTGATTTTCAACATAATTTGGAGATTATCGTTTTGAGGTTATAATTTTGGGGCATGGATAAGAAAATAGATAAAAAGATTATTCAGCAACGCGCTCGGCGACGCATGCTGAAGATTGCAGGCATAGTAGCGATAGCTGCCGTGGCTCTGATTTTCCTGATTACGTCGATGGAGAAAACAGTAAACGCCCGCGACATAAATCTTGTGACAGCAGACCAAGGTGACATGGAGACTACTGTGCCTGCCACGGGCAACGTTGTGCCTGCATACGAAGAAGTGATAAACTCGCCGGTAACTACGCGCCTGTTGGCGGTGTACGCCATGCCGGGCGACACTGTCACTAAGGGCACCCCTCTGCTCGGGCTCGATCTCGACACCGAACGTCTGCAATATGAAAAGGTGGTCGATAACCGCAACGTGAGTATGCAGGAGCTCACACAACTGCAACTGCAATCACAGACCACAATCAGTGAGCTCGAGATGCAAATCGAGGTCAAGCAAATGGATGTAAAGCGTAAACAAATAGATGTCGTCAACGAACGTCGACTCGACAGCCTCGGAAGCGGCACAGGCGACCGCGTGCGGCTTGCCGAAACTGATTTCCGCACAGCCGAACTCGAACTGGCCCAACTGCGCCGTCGTCTTGAGAATGAACGAGCAAGATGCAAAGCAGCCGAGACAGTTCAGGCTCTGAACGTAAGCAATATAGAAAAAGATATCGAAATAATGCGCTCGACCCTGCAGCGCGGCAATATCGAGGCTCCCTGCGAAGGCGTGCTCACATATATAATCAATGAGATCGGCACCCAGATATCCGCTGGCGAAAAAGTGGCCGTGGTGTCAAACCTCTCTACCTTCAAGATTATGGGCGAGATAGCCGAGCGGGCAAGCGAGCGCATGTCGGTCGGGTCGCGTGTAATGATACGCATCGGCAAGTCGGAGATTGAAGGCTACGTCACCAACATCACACCGCAGTCAAAAGGTGGAGTTGTGCAATTTGTTGTCAGTCCCGACGATCCGCGCAACAATGTCCTGCGGGCAGGCGTACGAGCCGAGTTATATATAGTTTACGGCTTCAGCAGCAGTGCTGTGCGGTTGCCGGCGGGATCCTACTACAATGGCGAAGGCAACTATGAAATGTTTGTGGCCGATGGCAACAACAGACTTGTGCGCCGACGCGTGCGGCTCGGGGCAGCCAACCGGCAGTACGTAGAAGTCCTGAGCGGTCTGCAACCGGGCGACCGGGTAGCCATAGGCGACATGTCTAACTACAAAAACTCAAAAAAACTGAAGATTAAATAAACCAACGTCAATACACATAGAAGAAAAAAATGGCAATCATCAGACTAAAAGAAATCAGCAAGGTCTATCAGACCAAGGACATAGAGACCACAGCTCTCGACAACATCAACATCGAGGTCAACCGTGGCGAGTTTGTGAGCATCATGGGCCCCAGCGGTTGCGGCAAGTCAACCATGCTCAACATCATTGGCCTGCTCGACAAACCGACGACCGGCACTGTTGAACTACTCGACAACACCTTCGATGGCTGGAGGGACTCAGACCTGTCGCACTTCCGCAACGCCAATATTGGCTTTGTCTTCCAGAGCTTCCATCTGATACCATCGCTCGACGTGGCCGCCAATGTGGAGTTGCCGCTGATCTACCGCAGCGGTCTGTCGGCACGCGAGCGCCGCGAGAAGGTTGAAGCCGTGATGGAGCGCCTCGGCATGACACACCGTCTGCACCATACTCCCGCTCAACTTTCAGGCGGTCAATGTCAGCGCGTGGCTATAGCCCGAGCTATCGTTGGTGCGCCGTCGATAATTCTGGCCGACGAACCCACCGGTAACCTCGACAGTAAGATGGGTGCCGAGGTCATGAGCCTGCTGCACCGACTCAACAAAGAAGACGGCACAACAATAGTGATGGTGACCCACAACGACGCCCAGGCCCGCGAAACCGACCGCATAATACGCTTCTTCGACGGCCGAATAGTTTCTTGATACACCGATATAAACCAATCGACATGAAAACAAAGCTGAAACAGATATATTATGAGATGCGTCATCAGCCGGTGATCGCCTGGGTGACATTCCTGGCAACGGCGCTGTCGGTTTTTCTCATCATCGTCGTGCTGATGATGCAGCGCGTGCAGACTGTGCCGTTTCAACCCGAAAGTTGTCGCGACCACTTGCTGCTCGGTCTGTATCTCCACGTAGAATCGACCAACAACTCGGGCAACAGCAGTTCTGGTGCCATGTCTTATCACGCGGCAAAGACCCTATACGACGGTCTCGACGGAGTGGAGCATACATCATATTTTTCGTCATGGAACGAGGATAAAGAAGTGAGCGCTCCCGAAGGCGACACCTACACAGTGTCGGCACGCAAGGCCGACGCAGGCTTCTTTGATGTTTTCGACCACGAACTTGTGGAGGGCCGCATATACACCCCTGAAGAAGCAGAAGCCCGGATGCCTCTGACTGTAATCACCGAAAGCGTGGCAAAAAATACTCTTGGCGAGGCTCCGTGGTGTGGCCGCGACATTGTCATCAACCATAAACTATACACTGTTACAGGCGTGGTGCGCGATCACTCGGCTCTGGCTACTAATGCTTCGGGCGATGTGTTCCTGCCGGTATCCTCAAGCGACACCGAAGGCGAATGGGGTGGCTACATGGGCAAACTTGCTGTCGCTGTCGTAGTGAAAGACGGTGTTGACTTCGACTATGTGCGCGACCAGGTGCGAGGCCGATATGCCATGCTCGACGCCGAAATGGCTGCCGACAGCATGCGCACCGTCTATCATGGAGCTCCCTTTGACCAGCAGACCATAGCCGATGCCACACACTTCGGCAGCAACACTACCCCCGACACCTCCTCTGGTCCAAGACATAGATTTATAATCTACTCTATACTACTGCTTGTGCCGGCAATAAATCTGAGCAGTATGCTCCACAGCCGCATGCGCCGGCGTATCAACGAGATAGGTGTGCGCAGAGCCTATGGATGCACACGCAGCCGCATTATAACCGACATAATCACCGAGAACCTTATAGTGACCCTTGCCGGTGGCATCGTGGGCATCACTCTGGGTATCATCTTTGCCGGCTGCTACAGCGGTCTGTATGAAAGCATGGATAATTCCGGCGCCAACCACAACCTCACACCGGCCATGAGCGCACTGCTCAACTGGGGCACGATTTTCATATCCTTAGGCATCTGCTTTATCCTCAATCTCCTCAGTGCATCAGTGCCCGCATGGCAAGCCTCACGACTCAATCCTGTGCAGGCCCTCAACAGCAAATAATATCTCCTACCCTATTAGAATGACATGAAAAGATATCTCATAAACCAAATGGGCCGCGAATGGCGCAGCAACCTGTGGATGATCATTGAGCTGTTAATCGTGAGCCTCGTGCTGTGGTTTTTATTCACATGGCTGTGCACGCTGTTTAACGTGCGCATGCGCCACGACGGCTACGACTTCACTAACGTATATGTGTCAGCCCCCGGATTCATAAAAAAAGACTCTCAGTTTTTTAAGCCATACGACGACAGCACACATTCCTACAAAACTGATTACGACCTGCTTATTGCAAATCTACGCACCAACCCGCATGTGGAGATACTTGGCACAGGCAGCAATGCACTACCATATAATTACAATTACTATGGTTGTCAGTTACACCTCAACGACTCGGTGAGCATATATGGCAACGCAAGATATGTAACCCCCGAAATAATAAAGCTGATGAAACTCGAAGGGCTCAACGGTGAGACCCCCGAACAGCTTGCCGACATCATCGATAAAGGACAGATTTTGATCGCTCCTCCCGACAAAGATTACTCCGAAAATCCTGTTGATTATAAATCTTTCGTAGAAAAATTTAAGATCTTCGTCGGTAAAGACGTCTCTCGAAGCAATGAAATGACCGACCTGATGAGAGTCGGAGCCATAGCCGCCGGACTGCGCCGAGCCGATTACGAGCCTCTCTCATCATGCGTCTTCTATATGCCGGTAGGCAGCAACGATATGCCCGATAATATTGCCTTCCGCATTCGCCAGGGCCACGACAAGGAATTTCTCGAGTCGCTCACCCCGGCCGATAATAAAGTTGGCAACGTGTATATCTCGCACCCGGTGTCTATAGATTCTATGCGCGATAACGCTCATGTTGATTACAACACCACGATCCGCAATTTCCTGGTGTGCGCAGTCTTTCTGCTGCTGGTGATTTTTCTCGGCTTCCTGGGCACATTTTGGTTCCGCACTCAGCAACGCGCAGGCGAGATAGCGGTGCGTCTTGTCAACGGAGCTACCCCGGCCGACATCTTCCGGCGCTTTCTCGGCGAAGGCATGATAATGCTTTGCATCGCTACCTTGATAGCTGTACCGGTGGAGATAGTCGTGGTGCACTACGGTCTGATATCAGTGGTTGAGGATCTTAGCCTTAACGACATCGAGGTTTATGAGTCAATGGCTGTGACCTTCGTGCTGCTCGTGCTGCTCATCGTGGCCGGCATTTGGTTCCCGGCCCGCAAAGCAATGAAAATCAACCCGGCTTACGCACTCAAAGATCAATGAAAAATCTGCATGCGATTCTACTTCTTCTCGCCTCATGCGTGCTGCCGCATACTGCGGCGGCGCGCGAGGTGAAGCTCACCCTCGACGAGGCCATAGTCATGGCCCGCACCCGCAGCGTGAGTTCGGCCGTGGCTCTCGACGAACTGCGCACAGCCTACTGGGAATGGCGCACATACCGGGCCGACAGATTGCCTGAAATCTCGCTGACTGCGACAGCTCCGTCGTATGCCGACAGATACTCATCGTATATGAACGAGCATGGCGATTACAGCTTCGTGCGCACACACTCGCTTGAGGCCCAGGCAGAACTGTCAGTCAACCAGAATATCCCGCTCACCGGCGGCACACTCAAGCTGACGTCGTCGCTCGACTTCCTCCACCAATACGGCGTCGATGGCGGCAACCGCTTCATGACTATCCCCGTAGCCCTGTCGCTCTACCAGCCGGTGTTCGGCGTAAACTCGCTCAAATGGCGCGGGCGCATAGAGCCGGCCAAGTATGCCGAAGCAAAGGCTGCTTTTCTGAGCGCTACAGAAGATGTGGCGCAGAGCACAGTCAATCTTTTTTTCACCCTCATCCTCAGCCGCGAAAACCTGTCAACCGCACGGCAGAATCTTGAAAATGCCACCAAACTGCTCACCGTTGCTCAGGAGAAACGCAACATGGGAAAAATCAGCAAAAACGACCTGTTGCAGATGGAGCTGAACTTGCTCGACGCTGAAGCCGAATACACTCAGTGCGAGAGCACACTGAAGAGCAACATGTTCAGCCTGCGCTCTTTTCTCGACCTCGAGCCCGATGCTGAAATAGTGCCAATAGTGCCTACTGAAGTGCCATTGGCGCACATCAGCTATGAGCACGCACTGTCGCAGGCACTCGCCAACAATAAATTTGCTCACAACATTCGCCGCCGACAGCTTGAGGCCGACTATGAAGTAGCCAAGGCCAAAGGCGACATGCGCCAGATAAACCTCTTCGCGCAGATAGGCTACACCGGCACCGACGCCACAATCGACGCTGCCTACTCGCGGCTACGCGGTAACCGTCTGGTTGAGGTTGGGCTGTCTATCCCCCTGGTCGACTGGGGCAAGCGCAAAGGTAAAGTGAAAGTTGCCGAGAGCAACCGGCGCGTCACCCAGAGCCGCATACGCCAGGAGTCGATGGACTTCGAGCAAGAACTTTATGTGCTTGTGGAGCGATTCGGCAACCAAAGGCGCCAGCTGAGCCTGGCATCGCAGGCCAATGAGATAGCTCAGCGCCGTTATGACACCAACGTGCAGACATACCTGATAGGCATGATCTCAACCCTCGACCTCAATGATTCGCAAACGCGAAAAGACGAGAGCATGCGCAAGTATATCAATGAGTTATATCTCTTTTGGAATTACTGGTATCAGATTCGCTCTGTCACCCTCTATGACTATCAGGCAAATGATCTGATAGACAACGACATTAAAAAATATCTCGAATAATAGCTATATTTGCACCATGGTTCTGATTATTGACGATGACAATGCCGTGAGACTCGCGATCAGTCTTGTTGTCACGCGCTGTGGGTTGACTCCTGTGGCTGTGGGCACCGAGAATGAAGCCATCGACCGGGTGCGCGACGAGCGGGTGCGACTTGTTGTGCTCGACATGAATCTCACTATGTCGACCACTGGGCGGCAAGGCATTGAAATGCTGCGCAAGATCAAGATTCTGCGCCCCGAGGTGCCCGTGATTCTCATTACCGGCTGGGGCACCATTCCGCTTGCGGTGGAGGGCATGAGATACGGCGCCGCCGACTTCATAACCAAACCATGGAGTAATGAAGATCTGAAGGCAAAGATAAAAAAACTTGTCGCCGATGCCGATCGGTCGCAGGCAGAGAGCCAGCACGTCGACTGCCTGCAGTCGGTGGAGCGCGAGGCTATCATCCGCGCTATTGACATCTGCGAAGGCAATCTCAGTATGGCTGCCCAGAAACTCGGCATTACACGTCAGGCCCTTTACCGCAGAATCGAAAAATATGGCTTATGAGATATAAAATCTACCTCACCATCGCTTTAGTCGGCGCAATAGCGGTCGGCGTGACTGTGTTGTGCAACGCTCCAACAAAATGGATACTTGCCCTGTGTGCAATAGTTTTTATTACCACCGTTTTAGCCTGGAGGGCAGTCGCTAAGCCTCTCGGAGCCATGCGCAACGGCATGGATCTGCTTCGCAGCCAGGACTTCAGCAGCCGTCTGCGCAAAACCGGACAACAAGATGCCGACAGAGTTATCGAGCTCTTTAACCGCCTGATGGGCACAATGAAAGCTGAGCGGCTCAAACTCGAGGAGCAGAATCTGTTTTTAGCCAAACTGATGGCCGTGTCGCCTATGGGCGTGGCTATCTGCGACCTCGACGACAACATCGTGGAGACCAATCCGGTATTCAGAAAAATGCAGACTGCCGAGCTCGACCGCGAAATCAAATCACTCGCCCCCGAAGAGGTCAAAATCGTGCGCCAGGGCTCGGCCGAGATATATCGCTGCTCGCGATTATGGTTTATGGATTCGGGCTTCCGACGCACGTTCTATATTATCGAACGCCTCACCGACGATATTGTCGAATCGGAGCGCGATGTCTTCCGCAAAGTGGTGCGAACGATAGGCCACGAGGTCAACAACACCCTGGCTCCGGTTGTGTCGGTGATGGAGAGCATCGCCGAAATGCAACCGGCCGACAGCATCGCGGCCACTGCCATTGACAGTGCCATTGACAGCTGTCACGGACTGCAGCGTTTTGTCAGCGACTATGCGTCGGTGGTGAAGCTGCCCAAACCCAATATTCAACCGGTTGATGCCACCGAAGAATTACGGCGCATGCGACCCACCCTTCAAGCTCTCATCGGCAACAATATAGTTATCGACGTCGACAACGACAGCGCCACAGCGCCGCTGAACATCGACATGGTGCTCATTGAGCGCGCAATTACCAATATCGTGAAGAATGCCGCCGAAAGCATCGGCTCTCGACCGGGCGGCCACATTTCCATTTCCTTGCACGACAACACACTGAGCATCACCGACAACGGAGCCGGAATCTCAGAGCAAACGGCACGTCGCCTGTTCACGCCCTTCTTCTCGACAAAGCATCCCGACCGCGGACTCGGCCTCATGCTCGTGGCCGACATATTGCGTGCTCACGGAGCACAGTTTTCGCTCTATACCTCCCCCGAGTCCGGCCTCACAACCTTCACCATCATCTTCCCGACAGCCAACGCATGATGCTTTGCCGACAGTAGCGTTTATCGGTGGCGGCGACTCTTGCGCTTGGCAGCGGAACCGTCGCGCAACTTAAGCCCCTTATATGAGTCCTTCAATAGTTTTTCAGACAGATCTATCGTAGTGTTCACCGACCGGTTGGTATTATCTAACCTGTGCGACATCAGCCACTGATAGAAATACGGCATATATAGAATCCGCTCATGCTGGCGGTGGTCAAGCCCTTTCACCTTGCTATAGACCAATCGAGGTGCTTTATCGGGCTGTGAGCGCATCTCGGCAACCATCATGTCGGTCTTTGCAATAGCTTCTTCCCTATCATCAAGCCCGCGTATAACCCACAGAGGCAGTTTATTGAGATTAGCAACGTCTCCCGACTTCAATGAGCCGGCCAAAATAATTGCAGCAGCGATTCTATCGGGATATTCCGCCGCAAGAGAGGCAACGCCATTGCCGCCCATGCTCATCCCTATCGCATAGATGCGAGTTGAGTCAACAGGATAATTTGCGCAGACCCAATCGACGTCTTTCATAATCTTTTCGATTTCCCATTTATCTCCGGTTGCCTGCGGAGCCAATACAAGAGCATCAAGTTCCATGCCCGAATGAAGCGCATCTATCGTGCCGAACATGTCAACCTTCCCAAGATTCTTCCCCGATGCACCACGGCTATGCAGAGTTATAATCAGCGGAAGGGGTGTTGTCTCCGAGTCCGGCTCATATAATATGAAATCATACCCGTCGGGGACTTCATTCACATGCTCGATGAAAGTGCCCTTTGCCGAGGCACACAACACCGCAAAAATCAGAAATACAGAGAGAAAAATACGGCTCATTCGTTATTCTTAATTTAATATGGCGCTAATATATATAGTGACAATGTTAGGCTTCAATAGTTTAAGGCCACATCCGTATAATTATCATTTATTCCTCCTCACATTTACTTTCACCCCGTGAACAAGACAGCCACGTAATTCTTTATATAACTATAAACGATTAAGATAAATGATATAATACAACGATATGGCTAAACGCACAATTTACAGCCGATTTAAAGATATAGTCGCCAAATACCCTGATAATCTTGCGATCGTCGAAGACAATCGCGCAATCAGTTTCTCGCAACTCGATGCTATGGTCGACTCTATTCTCGCCAAATTCTATAATCAGAAACAGGCTTTTATAGGGATAGTGATGCACCACGGTGCCGAACAGATTGCCGCTATGCTCGCCGTGCTCAAGAGCGGTGCGGCATACGTGCCCGCCGAACCATTCCTGCCAAAAGACCGCATCGACTACATGATGAAAACGGCCGGTGTGAAGTTGGTCATAACCGATGATTACTGCGAGAATCTGTCGCCGGCCGCACAACATTTTGAAGACCGCTCGACACCCGATGGCATCGCATACATCCTTTATACATCGGGCACTACAGGCAAGCCAAAGGGAGTGATACAGGAGAATCACTCTGTCGTGAACTATTGTGAGGCATTTGAGGCCGAGATGCACACAGGTCCTGGCGATGTGATGTTGCAATACTCGGTTTGCTCTTTCGACATCTTTGTCGAAGAGGTATTCACAACCCTCCTGAATGGTGCCACTCTCGCAATACCGACTATCGAAGTACACAACGGGCCGCTGAAAGGATTGATGGACTTCTGCACCCGCCACAACGTAAGCATCATCGACGGCTTCCCCTACCTTATCGCCGACCTCAACAAGCAGCCCGATATGCTCCCGAAATCTGTAAAGCTCATAATCAGTGGCGGCGATGTTATCCGCGCAAGCTACATCACCAATCTTCGCGGCAAAGGAATCCGCATTTACAATACCTACGGGCCTTCGGAGACATGTGTCTGCTCCAACTATTTCCGTGTCGACAATGCCACACCTCTCGACGATGGCACATTCTCTATCGGCAAGGCTATTAAAGGGGTTGAGGTAAAGATTCTCGACA
>CAZAME010000051.1:0-12347 GCA_964486445.1 uncultured Bacteroides sp.
GAAGTATGGCATCTGTTTCGCGTATGTTTGCAAGGAATTTATTGCCAAGGCCCTCACCTTTTGAAGCACCCTTGACAAGACCGGCGATATCCACAATCTCAACTGTAGCAGGCACAGTGCTGCGCGGATTACACATCTCCACAAGTTTATTGAGTCGTTCATCAGGGACAGTGATAACGCCCACGTTAGGCTCAATTGTGCAGAAAGGGAAGTTGGCCGACTGGGCCTTTGCGTTTGAGAGGCAATTGAAAAGTGTTGACTTACCCACATTAGGGAGTCCCACTATACCACATTTTAATGCCATATCTGAGTCTGATTTATATTTATATCTTGGTTATTATTTATTTTCATCTTTACTGTCAGAAGAAAGATAGCAATGCATGGCTTCGGCTGCTTTGCGACCGTCTCCCATAGCGAGAATCACAGTAGCGCCACCGCGCACGATATCGCCTCCAGCAAATATCAGAGGCATGCTGCTCTGCATATCGTCATTGACGACAATAGTGCCGCGCCGACTTACATCAAGGCCTTCAATGGCCTCGGGGATAAGAGGATTGGGCGAAACTCCAACGCTGACTACCACCACATCAACCGGCACCTCCACAATTTCACCTTCAATGGGAACCGGAGACCTGCGGCCTGATTCGTCGGGTTCTCCAAGACGCATTTTCTGCAAACGCATAGCCTTCACACGACCATTCTCATCGCCGATGTACTCCACCGGATTGTGCAATGTCAGAAACTGCACTCCCTCCTGAGCTGCGTGATGAACTTCTTCGGCACGGGCCGGCATTTCGTCTTTGGTGCGCCGATAAACTATCATAGCATCTTTTGCACCCATACGCCGGGCTGTGCGCACAGAGTCCATAGCTGTATTTCCACCACCTATCACAGCAACACGTTCACCCATAGGCACAGGTGTCATGCCACCACGACCGGCATGCATAAGATTTATGCGCGTGAGATATTCATTTGACGATAATACCCCCGCAAGATTCTCGCCGGGAATACCCATAAAGCGCGGCAAACCGGCACCCGAAGCCACAAACATAGCATCGAAACCGTCGGAAAGGAGATCATCATACGACAAAGTCTTGCCTACCACTACATCTGTCTCGAATTTTACGCCTGCTGCTGCCAGATTCTTAATTTCGGCATCAACAACGGCATTTGGCAATCTAAACTCCGGAATACCATATTTTAAGACACCGCCTATCTCATGGAGCGCATCATAAACAGTGACGTCATAGCCACGCTTAACCATATCGCCGGCAAAAGATAATCCGCACGGACCTGAGCCTACCACTGCTACACGCTTTCCATTTTTTGTAATCGCGGCCCGAGTCTCCGATTTTACTCCTTCGTTCCGCGCCCTATCGGCAGCAAAGCGCTCGAGGTAGCCTATCGCTACTGCAGGCAGATTCATCTTGCCGTAGATACACTTGCTTTCACACTGGCGCTCCTGCGGACATACACGACCGCAAACTGCCGGCAATGCACTCGTCTCGGCAAGAACAGCTGCAGCCTCATCAAAGTGCTTGCGCTGTATGTTCTTTATAAAACCGGGTATGTTTATGCCTACGGGGCAGCCCTGCATACATCCGGGATTCGCGCAGTCAAGGCAGCGCGTAGCCTCCTGTATGGCCTGCGGCTCAATAAGCCCCTGGTTTACCTCCTCGTTGTTCGTTACCCGATACTCCGGAGACAATTCATTCATGACCACGCGAGGTATAGCGCGGCGCTGTGCCGGTGTTAGTTCAGCTCTCAAAGCTACGCGCCACTGTGCATCTCGGGGTGCTATTGTCTGTTGATTCATAGTCTGCATTATCAGTTATATGCCTTGAGGCGCATTATCATTTCATCAAAGTCAACCTGGTGAGCGTCAAACTCCGGGCCGTCAACACAAACAAAACGAGTCTTGCCTCCGACAGTAACTCGGCACGCACCACACATGCCGGTGCCATCGACCATTATGGTATTCAGAGAAGCAACCGTCGGTATTTCGTATTTCAAAGTAGTCAGTGACACGAACTTCATCATGACTGCCGGCCCTATAGTGACAACCTGGTCAACCTGCTCGCGGGCTATCACGGCCTCCACCCCGGCTGTCACAAGCCCTTTATTGCCATAAGATCCGTCATCTGTCATGATAATAACCTCATCGGAATATCGCCGAACTTCATCTTCAAGAATAATCAGCGACTTTGTGCGAGCAGCAAGGATAGAAATCACCTTGTTCCCGGCTTCCTTCATCGCCTTGATGATCGGTAAAAGGGGAGCAACCCCCACTCCACCTCCGCAGCAAACTACCGTGCCGACTTTAGCAATATGTGTCGCACGCCCAAGAGGCCCGACAATATCAGTAAATGATTCCCCTACCTCAAGAGCGCAGATATTGCGGGTTGACGGACCTATTGCCTGAACAACCAAAGTGATTGTGCCCTTGGATATATCAGCATCAGAAATAGTGAGAGGTATTCTCTCTCCCTCCTTGCCTGTGCGCACTATCACAAAGTGGCCCGGTCGGCGAGAGCGTGCTATGCGTGGAGCTTCAACCTCAAGCTGCACTACGTTTTCAGAGAAATGTCGCTTATTGATAATTCTATACATTGTCTTTTCTTACAATTAGTTACAGCCGCATCAGATGCCACTATCTGACTTAAGTTGCAGCCCAACCCGTTCATGAAGGCCAAAAAGCAGATTCATAATGTGGACTGCCTGTCCGGCACCACCTTTGAGTATGTTATCAATAACGGCTGTTACTACAAGCTTACTGCCGATGTTCTCAACATGTAGCAGACACTTATTTGTTCCTGACACATCTTCAATTGTCGGCTTACTGTCTGTAGTAAAAGTGAAGTTATGATCGCTATAAAATTCATCAAAAAGCGGCTTAACAGTAGAAGCCGGCACGGGACTGTCAAAATAAACCATTGCGGCAAGCCCACGACGATGATTACCGATAATTGAAACTATATCAATATCAGAAGCAAAACTTGTCTGCTGCGACCGTAGTGTTTCGCGAATTTCTTCTTCCTGTTTGTGTTTCAATGAATCAACAAAATGAGGGAGTCGTCCTTCAGGCGTGATTACCTCTCCGCAATCATCACCACTGCGGCCTGTAATGGCTGTGACATGGATATTGCGGGTGAGCATCAGATGTCTGGCAAGCGGGAGGAGCGCAAGATTTACAGCCGTAGCAAGTGCTCCTGGTACAGACGCTCTGGTAGCACCTCTCACCAGTTGCTTGCGATTGATCTCAGGCAGACCATATACAAAATCGTTATCAGAATTCCCCAGCCGCAAATCGCCCGAAAGGTCTATGATGCGAAGATCAGCAGGCAGATCGTTACGCTCTATAAAACGACGACCTTCTCCTGCCGGGAGACAGATAAACAACAGATCGATGTCGGTAAAAGGCATAGCATCGGTGAACTCAGCATCAAACTCACCGATGAGGCCACGATGAATATCGCTGACCTTGCGCCCGACATTCTCAGCTGAATGCACCCACCTAACGGCAACATCAGGATGATTGATGAGAAGTCTAAGCAATTCTCCGGCATTGGGATTGGCCCCACCTACGATACCGACTTTAATCATAACTGTCTAATTGTTGTTTTGCGTTATTTATGAGAAGAGAATAAATCGTTATATATAACCTCGGTTGCTCCGATATTATCTTTAATATAACTTCCGGCTATATGGCCGGCATTTTTGAGAGACTCGCGGTCGCGAAGAAAACCATCAAGCACCGCTGTGCACGAAGCAGCGTCGGTAACTGATCTCGCGCCTCCAAGACGCAGCAAATCTTTTGCTTCCTTGAACTTCTGATATTTCGGGCCAAACACAACGGGCATGCCATATACAGCTGCCTCGTTGATATTGTGTATGCCGGCACCGAACCCGCCGCCGATATATGCTATATCACCATAGCGGTAAAGACTCGACAACTTGCCGAAACTATCGACAATGACTACCCTTTTGCCGTCAAGAGCCGCTGCTCCACGCGATTCTACCTCTGAAAGCAACACTGCTTCGCCATCAAAGGCATCAAGAAGTCTGCTTAACCGTTCTTTATCAAACTCATGCGGTGCAATGATTGCCTTAACTCCGTCGGATGCATGATTGTTAAGCCAGCGAATGTATTTTTCCTCGTCTTCAGGCCACGAACTACCGGCTATGAACGACAATTCCGCTTCTTTCATAAAGGCAGCAACCGCCGGAATATCGAATGTCGATGCCATGACGTCACTAACACGATCGAAACGTGTGTCTCCATTTACTGTGACCTTGTCAACACCAATTCCGGCAAGTAATTCAGCAGAGTCCTGATCCTGAACATACAGCCGATCGAAACAACCGAGCATCTTGCGGAACATGCCACCCCAGCTCTTAAAGAAAGGCTGAGAGGAGCGGAAGATAGCAGAAATAATATAAGTCGGTATACCACGGCGCTTCAACTCACTGAGGTAATTGCCCCAAAACTCATATTTGACAAAAATCGCCATCCGCGGATTTGCGGCATTAAGGAAATCGCGCACAGCGGCCGGTTTATCAAATGGCAGATAGGCAACACAATCAACATAAGGATAATTGCTGCGTACCTCATATCCCGATGGTGAGAAGAACGTCAGCAAAATCTTTTTATCGGGTTGCTCACGACGCAGTCGCTCAATAAGCGGCCGAGCCTGCTCAAACTCGCCAAGCGATGCCGCATGAATCCACACATCGCAGCCGTCATCGCCTAAAGCTTCCTTAATGCGAGTGACACTATCGCGCTGTCCGGATATCATTTTGGCTATCTTAGGGCTACGCCCTGAAGCCATTTTAGCTCCGAATGCATAAAGCCGTACACCGCCGTTATAAAGCAAATTCATTGTGCCTGATGTTTTTATTATTTCAAGCCTCAGGGAGTTTGATAACGTCTACAGCCTTTAGTATTCGGTCTACAGTCTCCTTTTTACCAATGAGCTCAGTAATGTCGAACATGTGCGGTCCCTTACATTCACCGACAACAGCCAGGCGGAAGGCATTCATGACATTGCCAAGATGATAACCCTTGTCTGCAATCCAGCCGAGCACAACAGGTTCGGCAGCTGCCGATGAGAAATCATCAAGACCATTAAGCACTTCTACAAGCTCTTTCATTATAGCAGGGGTGTCTACACTCCAACGCTTCTTAATATCCTTGGGCGCATAGGTGTCAGGGGCAACGAAGAAGAATTTGCCTTGATCCCAAATATCACGCACAAAATTTGCACGCCCCTTTACAAGGTTTATTGCCTTAGCGATATACTCATCTGAGTACTTGGTTGCATCGACTCCCTCCTTAGCCATGATGCCCTTGAACAGTTCAACGAGCTTATCAACAGGAACCATCTGCAGATAAGTGTGATTGAACCATTTTCCCTTCTCAAAAGCAAATTTCGCACCTGACTTTGAGCAGTGCTCAAAAGAGAATTTGCTGATGAGTTCATCCATAGACATAACCTCAGTGTCATCGCCTGGATTCCAACCGAGCAACGCGAGGAAGTTGACAACAGCCTCAGGCAGATAGCCACTCTCGCGATATCCCGAGCTGATATCGCCGCTCTTGGGGTCATGCCACTCAAGAGGAAAGACAGGGAAGCCCAGACGGTCACCGTCGCGCTTGCTCAGTTTACCCTTACCATCGGGCTTGAGCAACAGAGGAAGATGCACAAAATGAGGTGCAGTATCACTCCAACCGAATGCCTCATAAAGCAACACATGCAAGGGAGCCGAAGGAAGCCATTCTTCGCCGCGGATGACATGAGTAATCTTCATCAGGTGATCATCGACAATATTAGCCAAGTGATATGTAGGCAGATCATCTGCGCTCTTATAGAGCACCTTATCATCGAGGATGTCACTCTTGATGACAACCTTACCGCGAATGAGATCATCGACAACGACATCACGACCCGGTTCGACCTTGAATCGCACTACAAATGGAACCCCGTTGTCAAGCATTGATTTCACTTCCTCCTCCGAAAGTGTCAGCGAATTGCGCATTGACATACGTGTGCTGGCGTCGTATTGGAAGTTTGGGATTTCCTTGCGTTTCAGCTCAAGTTCTTCGGGCGTGTCAAAAGCCAGATATGCTTTCCCTGCATCCAAAAGAGTCTTGACATATTCACGGTATATATCACGTCGCTCGCTCTGCTTGTAAGGGCCATATTCACCACCTTCACGCACACCCTCATCGATTTTGATGCCAAGCCATGCAAGCGATTCATTAATGTAGTCTTCAGCACCGGGCACAAAACGCTGCGAATCTGTGTCCTCAATACGCAGAATCATTTCGCCGCCATTCTGTTTGGCGAACAAATAATTATAAAGCGCGGTCCGCACACCACCAATATGCAGAGGGCCTGTAGGCGACGGCGCAAATCTTACTCTTATCTTGTCCATCTGTGATGTTAATTTTCTGTGATTAAAGTTGTGTAAATACTTCCCGCAAAATTACATAATTCCCACCAACAAAGCAAATATACAGCCATAAACAAGCTTTGCCAAAGTAGCTAAGCATTTGCAAAGTTAATAACAAAAACTGCGATCTGTTCCCGGAGAAAAACACAAGGGAGACATCGCCAGTGCGACATCTCCCTCGAGTTATCTTATACAAGCTTGACTGCCAGTTATTTCAATCTATAAGTTATACCCATTGCTACGCCGGGCATAACAGCCATACGATTGTTTATCTGCTCGCGCAGGATAGTTCCTTGCAGCACATGCACCTGTGGCTCAAGATATAAGCCAACCCGATGGCTGACATTCCACTGCCACTGCATACCGGCATGCATACCTGCGAAGAAGTGACGGTTACCGGTATCGCCATAGGCGCCCGATATACCGACCATAACATTAGTTTCAATCTTTCGGTCAGGGTCATAACCATTGAGGAAAGAATTGACATTAAACATATAGTCGAGGTCAAGAATACCAATCACATAGCGGGTTCTGGGCTGTTTAATATCACCGGCTGATGCCTTCAATCGCAAACCTGATACAGCAGTAAACCACTTGCCCACAGACAGAGAATACATGCCTGACAAATTGTCGGTGAATTTATGCGGATCAGTGGTAGCTGTTGCTATGCCGCCGCCGAGTGACACAAACATATTATCGCGGAAACGGTTATTGACAAAGGCTGAATTATCAACCGAACGAGTCCACCGGCCTTCGCGATACATGCGATATCCGAGACCAAACATAACTGCTGCCTGCCAATCATAGTGATGCCAGCTGCGAACATCATCGAGCTTATCGCTATAGACACCAATGCGCGGCTCTGCAAAAATGAACGTGGTCTTGGTGACATTCAGGCGAGCCTGGAAACCCAAACGCAGGCCGTAACCATACCAATGACGATTCGTGCGATGCAGCATTTCACCTTCAAGACCGACTGCACCGATAAACTCAAAACGGCTGAAGCGATCGCCTCTTTGCAGTCCGGTGAGATTAATCAAATAATCAACTGAAACTCCACCAAAATAAATATTTTTGTCGGCTACACCTTTATTGTATCCAGCGTTAATGCCTACACGCCAACCGTGAGCCGGAGTGCACCAATCGCCAAAGGTTAAACCGCCTCTAAGGCCGTGTTCCAAGTTATGATATGTGTTAGGGCCGTCGGTTGAGCGCATGAAAGTCGGACCGGCTTCGACAGCAAAGAACCATCGGTCGCCAAACTTCTTTTCGCTGAACTTGCGAGCTGGTGCAGGTCGCTGCAAAACATAGTCGAGTGCATTGAAAGTAGAGTCGTGCTCAGTGGCTATCACCTCTACAGTCTCTACAACAGTCTGTGCTGACAACGCAGGCAAAATGCACACAGATGCAATTGCTGCTGCGAGTCTCCTATTACGAAATATATTCATTTGTCTTAATAACAATTCTATTTAAACTCAATGTATCTCATCACATGGCACTTTACTGCGCCTCATAATCAGCAAGAAGGTCAATCACATCGCCATCGACGCGAGCAATTTCGATGAGCTCAGGTTTGAGCTTCAGTGCATTGCGGAAGTGGGTGGTAGCACGGTCATGCTCGTCAACACGCTCGGCAGCAATAGCCTTTACGTACTCTTCCTCGGCTGAGTTGCCAAGTTTCTGTGCCTTCATCCAAGCGACATCGTTGCTCTTGAGGCAAAGAAGCACAAGCACCTCATTAAGCGGTGATTCTTTTGCAACCTTTGATGCAGCTGATTCGAAATGTCCGTTGTAAATTTCAGCGTATGCCTGAGCCTTGCGGTAGTCTTCTTCGCTTTCGGGGAGAAGCTCCACAAGATCATAAGCTTCAGCATACTTCTTATTCTCGAGCAACGACAGCACCTGGTTGAGCACAACGTCGCCCGGGAGTTTTTGGCGTCGACTCTCATCCGCAAAATATTGTTCAAGGAGAGTGTCATCAGCCTCGCCTTTATTCAGCAATAGAGCAGCGAGATCATTAGATGCTATCAGGAAGTTGGGATGTGCTTTGATAGCATTACGCAGAATTTCCTCTTTTTGAGCATCGCTCAAACCCGGTTTGCGAGAGAGGCGGAAGTACTCAAACTTAGACAACGATGCAGGATTCTTAGCATACATCTCAGCAATCTCGTCGTCGCTCAAAGAGCGATACTGCGAAAGCACATATTCATAACTTACGCGGCGCATGCGAGGCAGATATGTGTCTGTAATAAGGGGGCGATAGAACGGAAGGCGCTTAATGCGGGCCTGACAGTAATCGGGCATGTGTCCTGACTGATCGATAATAGCCTGCACACGATCGGCTTCTTCAAAGTGCGAGTCGGCACGCAGCATATCGACAAGCATATTCCAGCTCTCGACTTTTGATCCGGTGGAGCGCTCGGCATATTTGCGGGTAGCAGGAGAAAGTTCACCAAGAATAGTCTCCATAGCCGAAGACATACGTGCATTTGAGAGCTTAAGGTTGGTTTCGTAGCTACCTTCAGGCGATGTTGTACAGAAAATTGAAAGACTCTTAATTGCAGCATCAGGGTCGTTTTCTACAGACTTCAATGTCGAGAGCAGCTCCTCGAGTGCTTCTCTGTTACCGAATCGGTCAAGGTCGAGCTTCGAGCGGCCTACATCAAAAGTGAGCTGCACGTCGCCACGGCCATCACGCAGCTGCATCTCTGGTGTTGGGTAATACGCGCTGTCTGTTATAATGCGGCCGGGTACCGAATGTTTGAAGAAACGAAGCGGATTGACTACGCCACGGGCAATTGTGGTAGTATCGCGGTAGAACACCTTATTATAATCTTCCATAGCCATGAGCATATCGCACCGGTAATCTTCGTCGGGATCATCAATCCAAACAGAGTCGGAATACAGGATTACAGGGTTGCCCTTAGCGGTGTTGTCACGGAGCGCGCTATACTTATAGAGGGGATCATCAGTAGCTGCCTTCGAGTCATACATGCGATCCTGTGTATCATGATATCTCCAGCCATCAAAAACGAGTGGCTTCATATACTTCTTGCTCTTCTGAGTAACATTCCAAAGCTCGGGCTGAATAATCAGGCGAGTAGAAGTGTTGAACAATGAAGAAGGCACACGCAGGCGAGTCTTAATTGTCAGGTAATTGCCATGCATTTCGATATCGGTGGGCTCAGGTGCTACAACTTTGAGTTTGCGCTTACCCTTAACCGTAATTTCCTGAAGCGAGATAGACTCACGAGGAAGTATCACGTCGATAGAAAGACGGCCCTCTACAGGGACTTCCATATCCTCATTGCCAAGGACAGAAAAAAGCAGTTTGCCTGAATCTTCAGCAACAACAAGGTATTGACCGTCTTCATTTGTTGCACCCAAAAGCCTGTTTGTCTCAGAATCAAAGACACAAACGGCATTGAGCGGCTTTCCCTGCTCATCGGTTACAATGCCGCGCACATTCACTTGTCGAGCTTCAGCAGCCTGCCATGTCGACATGCCTGCAGCCGCAGCAAGGATCATTATTTTTGAAAGTCGTTTCATATATCGATGTAAATATCTTTGCAATACTTATTTAAACACGTATGTAAATGACACACTCAGATCCGGCAAAAACAACGGATGGTTTACGTTGTAAGACTTAGGCGTAGGAGTTCCTGCAGGCCAGTTATAGCCTCGGGTATATCCTATGCCAACGCCTCCTGAGAATTCAACGTTCCATCGCTTGGAAAGCACCAGAGCGTAACCATAGTGAAGCGAGGCTGCCATAATGTCGCCATTATAGTGATGATCGCGGTAAATGAGATCATAGGTGCCTCCGGTGAGGCTGAAGCCGATGAAATTGCGTGCCATTGCGCGATTAAACCAATAGCGCACGCGAGGTTCAACCCTGAAGTTAGCCGTGCGTATCGACTTTGTGCCGAAATAGGACTTTAAGGGGTTAGCGCATACACTTACACCAAGAGTCACACGATTGCCAAGACGTGCATCAATGGCAACGTTTGCAGTCTGTGCAGCCCATTCGACCATGTCAGTACTAATGGCAACGCGCTGAGCCGATGCATTTTGCGAAAAGCACCCTACTGCCAGTGCAAGCGCAGCCGACGCTTTAATAAAACGCTTTGATACAGTAAATTTCATATAATCATATTTTATAATACTTGTGCATATTAGTAAATATTTGGCAAATGTACGAAAAAAATCGGTTAAGTATGGACAAAAAGGCTCTAAATGTTAAAATATGGTGACTAAACTCAACTAAACAGATGGAAACAATGTTATATAGTATTGAAACGGCCGAAATAGTCTGAACAGACATAATGTCAGACGAGTTGTTTTGGCACGGTTTATGTTATTTAAATAGCGTCGTACGGATGCAAAACCGCAAGGCATGCACAGTGATTTTAACTTAAACTAATTTATATATAAAACCATAAAACGATATGAACATCAAACCATTAGCCGACCGCGTACTTGTGCGCCCAACGGCTGCTGAAGAAGTGACAGTATCAGGTATCATCATTCCCGACAGTGCAAAGGAGAAGCCTCTGCGTGGCGAAGTTCTTGCTGCAGGCAACGGCACCAAGGATGAAGAAATGATCCTCAAACAAGGCGACAAAGTGCTCTATGGTAAATATGCCGGCACTGAAGTTGAAATCGACGGTGAGAAGCTTCTGATCATGCGTCAGAACGACGTGCTCGCAGTTATCGAATGATATACACCACTTCAACAAACTCAGACTATTAAAAATAGACAAAGCTATGGCTAAAGAAATCAAATTTGATATCAAGGCTCGCGAAGAGCTTAAAAAAGGCGTAGATGCACTTGCTGACGCCGTGAAAGTGACCCTTGGTCCTAAAGGCCGCAACGTTATTATTGAAAAGAAATTCGGTGCTCCCCATATTACAAAAGACGGTGTGTCGGTTGCACGCGAAGTTGAGCTTGAAGACCCATTCCAGAACATGGGAGCACAGCTCGTAAAGGAAGTTGCCTCCAAGACAGGTGACGATGCCGGTGACGGCACAACTACAGCCACCGTTCTTGCCCAGGCAATCATCAGCGTAGGTCTGAAAAACGTTGCCGCCGGTGCCAATCCCATGGACATCAAGCGCGGTATCGACAAGGGCGTTGCCGCTGTGGTCGAAGGCATCAAAGGCATGGCCCAGGAAGTAGGCGACGACTTCAAGAAAATTGAAGATGTTGCCCGTGTATCAGCCAACAACGACGAAGCTATCGGCCGACTCATCGCCGAAGCTATGAAAAAGGTTAAAAAAGAAGGCGTAATCACTGTCGACGAAGCAAAAGGCACAGAAACAACCGTAGATATTGTTGAAGGTATGCAGTTTGATCGCGGATATATCTCGCCCTATTTCGTAACCAATACAGAAAAGATGTCGTGTGAGATGGAGTCTCCCTACATTCTCATTTACGACAAAAAAATCAGCAACCTCAAAGATCTTCTCCCCGTGCTTGAGGGTGTCGCCCAAAGCGGCCGCCCCCTGCTCATTGTGGCAGAAGATGTAGACAACGAAGCACTCGCTACTCTTGTTGTAAACCGTCTGCGCGGTTCACTGAAGATCTGCGCTGTCAAGGCTCCCGGTTTCGGCGACCGTCGCAAGGAAATGCTCGAGGATATCGCTATCCTCACCGGCGGCACTGTTATCTCTGAGGAAAAAGGCATGAAACTCGAAGGTGCTACGATCAACGACCTCGGTCGCGCCGAAAAGGTTGACATCAACAAGGAAAACACTACCATCGTAAATGGTGCCGGCTCTAAGGATGCTATCGCCGCTCGCGTGGCTCAGATCAAGGCTCAGATCGAACAGACCAAGAGCGATTATGACCGCGAAAAACTCCAGGAGCGTCTTGCAAAACTTGCAGGCGGTGT
>CAZAME010000052.1:0-12270 GCA_964486445.1 uncultured Bacteroides sp.
AGTGTTATGTGGTCTATCTGTAATGTCGGAGCAACTTCAGCAACAGATGCAGGAGACACCCGAGCATACCGAAGGCTATGAAGGCTTCTATCACCTCGTGTCGATAGAAGGCAGCGTGGAAAAAACGGTCATCACATATATTATACGCGATTTTGACCGCGACAGATTTGAACGCCGCAAAAAAGAACTCGAACACCTGACCCGCAAAATTAACAATGAGTTCCCCGGTTGCTGCGAGCTTGAAATAAAAGACCAGTATTACAACATGCGTGAAAAGATCGAACCCGTGATGCATGTAATAGAAATAGCCGAAAAGGCAATGGAGAATGTGGGTGTTCCACCAAAGGTAAGTCCGATTCGTGGTGGCACAGATGGCGCTCAGTTGTCTTTTAAAGGTCTGCCCTGCCCCAATATTTTCGCAGGTGGCCTAAACTTCCACGGGCGCTATGAATTTGTTCCCATCCCCTCGATGGAGAAAGCAACCGACGTAATAGTGGAAATAGCACGTCTTGTAGGTGAAGCATAATAAAACACTTATAGTAATAACAGGGCCAACGGGAACCGGCAAGTCCGCGTTGGCCCTTGCTTTAGCCCTCAGGCTCGGCTGCGAGATTATATCAGCCGACTCAAGGCAGATATACCGCGACATACCCATCGGCACAGCTGCACCGACTGCCGATGATATGGGTGCGGTGACACATCATTTTGTAGGTACCCTCGGCCTCGAAGACTATTATAGCGCTGCAATGTTTGAGGAAGAAGTGCTTGAGCTGTTACCCCGCCTATGGAGCAAATCAGATTATGCAATACTATGCGGCGGATCAATGATGTATATTGATGCAGTCATAAAAGGTATCGACCAGATGCCGACAGTGAGCGACGATGTGCGCCGTGAGGCGTATAAAATTTATGAAGAAGGAGGAATTGAAGCTACGCGCAAGGCGCTGGCTGAAATTGACCCGGCGTATTATGCAATAGCCGATCTAAATAATTACAAACGCCTGATACACGCTATTGAAATTACAATGGAGGCCGGTGTGCCATACTCGACTATGCGCACCGGTAATGTGAAGCAGCGTGACTTCAATATATTGAAATTTGCCATTGACTTTAGCCGCGACGAGTTATTCGCTCGCATCAACCGCCGCACGCATAGCATGTTGGAGCAGGGAATGATTGAGGAAGCGAGAAAAGTGTATGGTCTGCGACATCTTAATTCTCTGAACACTGTCGGCTACAAAGAACTGTTTGCCATGTTTGACGGTATATATTCTCTCCAGCAGACTGAAGAAAAAATAGCACGCAACACTCGCGTTTATGCCAAAAAGCAACTCACATGGCTAAAAAAAGACACGAGTGTGATATTACTCGACCCGAAAAGCGATATGGTTGAACAAATTATGAGTTATATTTAACACGAATTAAGCCATAAGTGCAAATTTGGCGCCCAGTCAGTTAGATACCTTTGTGATACAAAATAGAAAGACAAGTATCACAAACTCTCAACTCTACTGTCATGGGCAATCTACACAACTCAGACGTATTATTTGCAACTCTCTCAAGCGGCAGCAATATCATAGTAAGCCGCATGATAACCGGTGCTGAATCTATCACCGATATAATCCGCCAGCTCCGCGCCGGCTTAGGCGCAGTAGCCGGACTTTATACACTCAGTGTGAGAAACACCACCAAAGGCTGGTCGCACCGCAGCGCCCTCGCCTTCAGAGCATAATGAAGTGAAATCATAATGCATTTTTTGAATAATACGCTGATTATACATATCTTTGCCTTGTAATCAACCAATGTAAACAGCGATGGCAAATGACAATAATATGATGACTCGGCGGGAAATGCGGGCGGCAACAGTGCTTGCACTGATTATCTTGTGCTTTGTAAGCTGTGTTTTCATTTATAAGTCGTGCTCCTCGGCAAAAAACGTGTCGCAGACTCCAATGGAGTTTGTGGTAATAACAGACGCGAGCGCAGACAGTGCGGCCACGCTGACTAAATCATCGAAAAGCACTCACGGCAGACGTAAGGCATCGAAAAAAACTATCAGAAAATCGACATATACTCCGCCACCAACTCGCGATCACCGCAACGAACCAATCAACTGACGAGTTCGGTATATAACCGCTCGAAGGTATCTTCAAGACTTGCGCACTTGCCCGGATGTGGTCGAGACGTCTGTATGCATGCGCTGCGAACTGCAGACAGCCAACGGAAGCGTTCTTCGGGCACAAGCGTCGATATGCTGTCGCACCCTTTGCCGGCAGCGACTCGCTCGATAGAGTCGAGGTGCGAAAGTGCAGATTGAATATCAGCATCTTTGTCAAGTAGCATCAACCGGTCGGCATCACGACGAACACGCGCTTTTACCCACCCCTGTCGCTTGCACATCATCAGGAGGCCAACGTTGATAAACTCCTCGCGCTCGACACGCGGAACAAATCTTATTACTGCATACTCATAAAGATGCTCATTGCTTGCTGCGGGCGTCATTGGCTGTATCGATAAATAGATTAGAGTTTGCTATGCGATAATTCAAAAAGTCCTTGTAAACCTGTCGTTGCTCTTCAACACTTATATCGTGTTGAGCCTCATGGAGCCAATCAGCAGGCACAGTGTCGACAATGCGGTCAATAACCCGAGGGGTAAGTCGTGCCCTAAGATCGGCATCGACATCCTCAAGTCGGTCGGCATACTTAAGCAACGCATGATTACTGATATAAGGAAACCTACTCAACCGCACCTTCTCATAGTCTGGCCAAGAATGGTGGAAATACAAGGAAGCGCCATGGTCTATCAGCCACAGTTCATTATGCCATTTAAGCATATTGGTATTCCGCACCGTGCGGTCAACGTTAGTTAGCAATCCGTCGATCCACACTATTTTTGAAGCCTCGTCGGATGTTGTTTTGTCGGCAACGACATCCCATGTATACGCCCCGGAGAGATAATGCAATCCCACATTAAGGCCACGACTGGCTTTAAGCAGATCTTGTATTTCCTCGTCACCTTCGCTGCGCCCAAAGTCTTATCTATATCAAGGAAAACGAGCTCAGGGACACGTAATCCGGCCGCACGGGCAACTTCACCGCCAATGAGCTCGGCGATAAGCGCCTTGGTGCCGTGACCGGCACCGCGGAATTTCACTACATATTTAAAACCATCATCAGCCTCAGCCAGGGCGGGTAATGATCCGCCCTCACGCAAGGGGGTAATATAGCGCGTCACAGATGCCGAGCGCAGAATATCGTCTTCCATATAATCGGTTTGTTTATATCGTTTAGCAATATAAACGTTTCAAAGCATGATAAAGTGCGCCCACGGGGAGTCCCATAACATTATAGAAACACCCCACTACTCCGCGGATACCAATGGCTCCGATGTATTCTTGTATGCCGTATGCTCCGGCTTTATCGTAAGGGCGATAAATGGTGACATAATCTGCTATCTCCTTATCAGAAAGAGGATAGAAACAAACCTCTGTCGTTTCACTGAAAGTATATTGTTGATCTGAATCAGTGATAGTGACACCGGTGACGACCTTGTGATTACGACCAGATAGTGTGGCAAGCATAGCTCGAGCCTCGTCTTCACTGTGAGGTTTTCCAAAAATGCTGCCATCAACAATAACAACGGTATCAGCAGTTATGAGTACATCTGTTGTATTAGCCAGGATTGCCTTGTAAGGGGCAGCTTTAAGTCGCGACAAAAAGGCAGGAACTTCCGATGCATCAAGATCATGCGGATAAACCTCGTCAACTTCTATTGGCTCAGGCACTATGAAGTCTGGCACTATCATAGACAGCAATTGGCGTCGGCGAGGCGAATTGCTTGCCAATAGAATGCGTCGATCTATTAAAACAGGTGGCGTAGGGGCGGTATTCATAATGAAATTATAGTTTTTACCATCCGAAAGCATCGGCATGAGATAACCATTGACCGTTGGCTCGCATAATTTCTTCAAGCAAATCTCGGGCCACACCATAACCACCGTCAACGGGCGATACATAGCCTGCAAGCTCCTTTATGTCAACGGCAGCATCGGCGGGGGCGACAGCAAGCCCTACAGCCTGCATCGGCTCAAAGTCAGGAATATCATCACCAACGTATGCGACTTGCCCTGGCTCAAGACCATTGCGATGCATCCAATCAAGCAACAAAGGCAATTTTTTTGAAGCTTTCAGATAAACATCTTCTATACCCAAAGCATGATATCGCACCTTGATTGCCTCGGTATCTGCTCCTGTGATTATAGCGATGCGATAACCCTTTTTCACTGCAAGCTGCAATGCGTATCCATCTTTGATGTTTACCATGCGCATTGGTGTGCCGTCATGCGATAGATTTATTGTTGACGGTGATAGCACTCCGTCGACATCAAAAACGATGCCTTTGATTTTGCATAGGTCGTAGTTAATTTTACTCATTTAACTATTAGTTGAGAAATGGTGCATAATTGCGTCGGATACAATGCGATATATTTCAGCGTCAGACTTTGAAAGCATAGCTGTATGCTTCTCAATAATCTGCATGTCACCACGCCTGGCAGGACCGGTCTGAGCTTCTTCAGGCGATGTTGCAAGAGCCTTGCGCATAGTTTCCTCGAGCAAGGGGCGGAGTACTGTTATATCAGTGCCACATCCATGAAGAATTTCATCGGTTTTTATCCACATGTAATTTGCGAAGTTACAAGCAAATACGGCAGCTACATGCAGGCGCGCACGCATTTCGCCGTCAAGGCGACGTACACGGTGATTAAGCATACCTGCAACAGCGTCAACGACCACAGCTGATTCTTCATCGCATGAATGTGTGAAGATTGTGATCGGCTCCCAATCAACCGGCTTATTGCGTGTAAACGTCTGTAAAGGATATAGAACACCATAGCGACGGCCGGGGAATGCTAATGCATCATCGGGAGCGCTGCCGGATGTATGCACAACCACTCCATGGTCAAGCTGCGGTAAAGCCTGAGACACAGCCGGTATAGCATCATCTTTTACAGCGACGATATAAATATCAGCATCTGTAAAAATGCGACTGAGATCATCGGTGAAATCCGGGGTGTGCGGAAGTGTTTCGGCAAGCAGGCGGGCATTGTCAATGTGGTGGCTATAGATCTGACACAGGTGAAGTTTATCGTGAAGACGAGCCGCCAGATGCGAAGCAACATTCCCCGCACCTATCAATACAGCAGAAAGCTCGCTGTTTTCAGTCGACATTTTTCCAGGAACCTATATGGACTTTCTCCCAAAGGAGCTTGGATGTGTCAACTGGCTTGCGAACTTCGTCGGGATGACCAAAAGTCATCACACAAAGTACTGGCATAAGTTCGGGGATTCCGAGAAGTTCCTGTATAACCTCATCGGCAGAGGTGCCATCAGCGGCATATCTATCGCGAATCTGCACCCAACACGAACCAAGGCCGAGGTCTGTGGCCTGCAGTTGCATATATGCTGCTGCAACAGAAGCATCCTCAATCCAGACATCACTCTTTGAAGGATCGGCACATACTACCACGGCGAAAGCTGCCCGCTTCAAAGGCACGGCACCGGCAGGTTTACAATCGCTCATCTTCAGAAGTGTATCTTTATCATCAACAACTACAAACTGCCAACTGCGACTGCTCTTTGATGTTGGCGCAAGCAGAGCTGCTTCAAGAATAAGTCGCACAGCATCGGCATCGACCGGTTGGTCGGTATATTTGCGTATGCTATGGCGTGTTACCAATAGATCGTGCAGAGATTCCATATATTAAACTTATTGATTTGTTTTCAGAAGATCCGGAAGTCACTGCTTTTGGCAAAGCAGCGCGGTCTTAGTGACGGCGATAAACCCAAGCGTCGGGAAAATCGCGCACAATATCATGGTTGTTAATGTAGCTGAAAGCCGCTGCTTGAGTCGGAACAGAAGCAATGTATACTCGGCAACGGCCATCGCCAGACAGATATCTGTATGAGTAATTTTTGTTTGCACAAGCGATATACTCAGTGGCCGATTTTTCACCGGGCAGAGATGCAACGATAACAAAATAGTCATTGGCATCGGCATCAAGCGAAGATTTATATGCGCTGCGAGCTGAGGTATCAGCCACCTCTATTCCCATATTACCCTCAATGCGCCCGAGCAATATAATATCATTATTTCGATTTTCGACCAAAGAAGCCTGCGGCTTTACCGAGCTGACGCCCATAGACGCAAGCGCAACATCTTCTACTTTTACAGGGGTCGTAAGACATAGTGCAAGCACCAGAATAACCGCAATCGACGCCACTGCACGAAGCACAGCGCGCAGAGAGCTATAGGGGCGAACATCTGTATCTATAACACGTGATGATTGCGAATCGTCAACGGTCAAATCATTGAGCTGCTTCACGGCAATTGATGGAAGCCAAGCAAACTCGTCACTACTTTCACCGACAGAATTTTCAAAAATCACGGTTCCGTCAACTGAATTCTTAAGCAGGCGCCCTACTCTGCCCAAAGCAACCTCACCATCAAGGTCAAGGCAGCTTCGAAGACATGCAATACTCTGATTCATCAAGGTGAGAGCTTCATCGTAATGTATACTCTCTTTTCGTGCAATAGAGGAAGCCAGCAGGCCGTCATTATGAACAAGAGCGCCATTAAATGTAAGTTCTCTTGCAGGCGGAAGGATAGAAAAACCGTCTTCTGAAATTCTTGCAGCCCGATATGATGCAATAAATGCACCAAGCCCGGGCACCACAACGCAATCGTGGTGAGCCGTGAGATATTCGATATGTGCAATGACGGTTTTCACAACTGCAAAGTTACAAAAAATCAGTAAAACCGTCTTACTGCTGTCTTAAAAAAATCACTCCCGTGGCATTACTCTACCAGGATACGCCTCCAAAGCATGCTTGAGCACAACCATTGCTCTCCCGAGTTCGTCTTTATTGAGTACGTATGCCATACGGACCTCATTATGCCCCATTCCTGGCGTGGTGTAGAACCCTGATGCAGGCGCCATGAATATTGTCTGCCCCTCATATTCAAATTCTCTCAGGCACCATTGACAGAATTTATCAGCATCATCTACAGGAAGCTTTACAACGGTATAGAATGCCCCCATCGGTATAGGAGTATAGCAACCTGGAATCTTGTTGATGCGATCTATAAGAAACTTGCGACGTTCGACATATTCGTTATATGTGGCAAGCATATAATCAGGAGAAGTGTCAATTGAAGCTTCTGCAATAATCTGGCCTAACAGTGGCGGACTGAGTCGCGCCTGGCAAAACTTCATGACATTATCGCGCAACTGTTTATGCTTGGTAATTAGAGCACCGATGCGGATGCCACATTCATTATAGCGCTTTGACACCGAGTCAATCAGAACCACATTTTCTTCAATATCCGGCAAATGAAATGCAGAAATATATGGAGCTCCCGTATAACAGAACTCACGATAAACCTCATCGGAGAACAGGAAAAGATTATGCCTCAAGACAAGATCGCGAATTTGCAGCATCTCTTTCATTGTATAGAGATATCCTGTTGGATTATTCGGATTGCAAATAAGAATTCCTTTAGTGCGAGGTGTGATAAGTCGCTCAAACTCTTCGAGAGGCGGGAGTTCAAATCCATTGTCAATATTTGACGGAATGGTAACAATCTTTGCGCCAGCCGAAATAGCGAATGCCATATAGTTGGCGTATGCCGGTTCAGGAACAATAATCTCATCACCAGGGTCAAGGCACGCCATGAACGCAAACAAGACAGCCTCAGAACCACCGGTAGTCACTATAATATCATCGACATCAACATTGATATTGAATCTGCGGTAATACTCGCGCAGCTTCTGACGAAGCGAAAGCAGTCCTTCTGACGGGCTATATTCAAGCACTTTGCGGTCAATGCTCTTGAGAGCCTCAAATGCCTCAGGCGGAGTCGGCACATCGGGTTGGCCGATATTCAAGCGATATACTTTAAGACCTTTAGCAACGGCCGCATTAGCGAGCGGCACAAGCCGACGTATAGGTGATGCCGGCATTATCTCGCCACGCTGTGAAACGGCTGGAAGGGAATTGTGTCGTGATGATAACATAGTTGTGCTATCTATTGATTATAATATTCGTTATTTCAGTCGATATAATTAACGACAGCACAAAGTTAGTCTTTTTTTACCAAAAACTCACGCAACTCATCAACAGACCTGCACCCTGCACAGCAACACATAAAAATATGCGCAACCGATACTGATTTTTCATCTGATCAACTTGGTAAAGAGTATGCATACCTGTGTTATACGCCTTATACCATTTAAATTTGAAATAATAACGCAACGCTACGCCGATCGCAAAAATAGCAATTCCGGCCCAAAACATAATGTCGCTCATCCGCAGCTCTCTTTTACTTTAGTTAAAACAAAAAATTTGCACCGACCTCCGCAAGGTGTCAGTCGGCAAACATGATGAATAAAAAATGCACATTCACTAATGCAAGCGCTCTAATAACGCACTTGATTTATCGCACATATACTACAAACAACAAAACAGCAGTAACATTAAATTTGTTCACGCCTCGAGAAAAAAATTTCATGATTTTGAAAAAAGATTTAATCACGCGCACGTGGGGCCATGTAAATAACGGTATCCCCTCGTGTAACCAATATACTCAAATCATAAAAACACAACTCTTTATGACCTCGATTAAAGTTAAGTTTCGTCCATCGACTATAGCTGAGCACGATGGAACCGTGTACTATCAGATTATCCACTCAAGAAAATGCTGTCAAATAAATTCAGGCATAACAATGTCGGCAAACTCATGGGAAGGACTTCCAAGTATATCAATAGAAATGATACGCCATGATGTTCTCTGGCTAAATTCTATAGCGAAAAGATGGGAAGCCGATGGTCTTTGCTTCAGTGCAATTGATTTAGCGAGAGAATTTCGTCAGTTGCGCTATAAGTCGCAATTATCATTGTATATAAAAAGTCAGATCAAGCAACTCTCCACCGACGGAAGACAGCGAACGGCAGAGACTTATGCAGCTGCAATGCGCAGCTTTAGAGAATTTCTTGCAACAAGCAGACCGATTAGACACGACAACATAGAATGTGATATACAGATCGGTCACATAACACCAGGTCTAATAGATAAATATCAATACTGGTTACGCAAACGCGGAGTAACACTTAACACAATGTCATTCTATAATCGCATATTACGTGCAATATATAACCGTGCAGTTGAAGAATTTGGTATTGAAAACAGTGCGCCTTTCAAACGAGCTTATACCGGAATTGCAAAAACTCGCAAGAGGGCTCTACCGATTTCAGTTGTCAGAGATTTAAATAGATTAGATCTGTCTAATACTCCACATCTTGATTACGCTCGCGATATGTTTATGCTCAGTTTCTATCTGCGTGGCATGAGCTTCATCGACATGGCATTTCTGAAAAAGACCGATCTGCGCAATAATTATATATCGTATCGCAGGCGTAAGACAGGAAAACCATTATTAATTTATTGGACTCATGAGATGCAGGCCATCGTTGATAAATACCCAAAGAACCCCACAGAATATTTACTGCCGATTATCACATGTTCGAACTCAAACGACAGAAGGACATACATAAAATTCACAGCCAAAATTAACCGTCAGCTCAAGGCTATTGCACTGCGCATCGGTCTGACATTCCCGCTGACAATGTATGTGGCGCGTCATAGCTGGGCATCAGCAGCAAAAATGAATGGCATTCCCATCAGCATCATCAGCGAGGGCTTGGGGCATAACTCCGAGTCTACCACACAGATATATTTGGCCTCACTTGACACCAGCGTTGTCGACAAAGCAAATGATATAATCATATCATCTTTAAGATGATTGTGCAATGTGCGCTCCTGTTCTGTGAATACATGACACATAGAACAGGATGCGCACTATTACTTGATTACTATCTTTATTTGTGGATTGACTCTCAGGATGACAGCGATAAATTCCTTTTGCCTCATAGGAGAAATAATCAGCGGCATAAAGCTTCCCATAATTTTTCTATCGGTAAACTTTATCGCAAGCCTATGACTCAATGATGCGGCCGGAGCAGACAACGCGCTTGTAGTTGACTCAATACTGGCTATTTTATCAATTGGATATGACTTGGGCACAAAAAATTGATATATAATAAGTCTGTCCCCATCAATTTCATAACGTATGCTTTTGAGCAGCATAACAATTACAGCAAGGCACAGCACACTCACCACTACCGGCCAGTAACCATCATCAAGAAACAGAGGGATAAAGCAGCAAGCCCCAAGTACACTCAGCAGAATCCAAGTAAACGAATCCCACGCCGAAGCAAATACAATGTTATTATTCTCCGTCTTAGCCATAATTGACAAAGATAATAAATTTTGAGCAATCGCTGCAAACAATATTGCACAATAGCGTGTTTCAACAATAGGAGCAAATCCCCCAATATAATATATTACAAACTCTTTAAACACTTTACACGACTATGGACAAATATGTATGCGAAGTCTGCGAATGGGAATATGACCCCGCCGTAGGCGATCCCGAGAATGGTATCGATCCCGGAACTGCCTTTGAAGACCTCCCCGACGATTGGGTTTGCCCGGTATGCGGAGTGGGGAAAGACCAGTTTGCAAAGGTTGAATAAAAAAAGCCAACTACCTACTATACAACAAAATCCCGCCAATGAAGGGCGGGATTTTGTTTGTATATATACAAAAAAGTGAAACATATATCAGCAAGACCTCGAAAGATCGCTGCATTGGTCACTGCAGCACATTATCACTATTAGAAAAATTACTATTAATTCACTAAGTATCAACACTATTTATTCATTTCACACTCTCCAAACGAGATCTTCATATATTGCGTCTCGGTATGAGTAAAGTTATTATGAGCTATATACAACTCCGATTCACCACACCAAAAAGACGGTGTGCCAAATATTCCACTTTTAGCCCTGTAATAGTCCGAGATGCTCTCACCACCAAATCGCACATCTTTATATGTAAAAGTTTCTATGATAATATTATCAAACCTTTTATAGAAGTGCAAATCTAAAATAAAATCACAGTCTTTTTCTGGAATGCCAACAGCAATCCCACCTTGAGAAATGGCAAATGGCATAAACATCCTTCCAAGATATTTTGCACTTTCACAATCAAAACAATATAACTGGGCCTCAGTGTATTCGCCTAATATCACACCGTACATTTTCATTTCTTCTATGTATATGATCCGGTCAATTGTCAAACCAATTTCATCGGTTGAATTCATTTCATCTATTGACACCAACCTATCAACCTCGGGATATTCTCGGTTCTGGAGTCCACGAAGAATCTTATCCGTGACATCATTAGGAGTAACGTCATTGTAGATTTCAGTTGCATAAAACAAATTTGAACGTTCTGCCGCTTCAAAATCCCCTTTATCAATAATTTCGACAGTGAATGCATATTTGGGCTTATCCACCGAACATGCGATAAAGCCTAAAAAAGCCAAAGCACTCAGAATGAGCGTTATTAATTTGGTTTTCATGATTTTACAATAATTATTATAAATAACAGCAGCAATAATAATTTTTATTGAATTGGTCCTACAATTTTAGAAGATAGACTCTCTTACCTTCTCTGAAGTAACGACAATCAAAATAGTGTATCATATTTCTCGGATGTTGAGGGAAATTTGAGGGAGACTGTCACCGTCATAGATTATGGTGGCGGCAGAAATGTTATTTTGAGTGCGCTTGAGCGCATTAATGTTATCATAATAGTCCGGGCGTACGGATGTTCCGGCTTTTATTTCGTATAGATGAAGAGATCCGGCTATCGATAATACGGCGTCCACCTCTAAGCCTGATTTTTCTCTGTAGAAATAAAGGTTAGGGTCAAGGGCTTTGTTTAAACGGCTCTTTAGAAGTTCTCCCATTGCCAGGTTTTCAAAAATAGCCCCCCTAAGAGGATGATTTTCTAACATTTCACATGTTTCTATGCCAAGAAGATAGCATAATAAACCTGTATCATAAAAATACACTTTGGGCATTTTCGTAAGACGCTTGGATAAATTGGAGAAATATGGAGCCAGCGGATACGCAATATAGGAAGTGGCAAGAAGGGATAGCCATTCAGTAATAGTGTGTGAGGAGACTCCGACTTCACGGGCTAATGCTGATGCATTGAATTCCGATCCGACTCTAATAGCCAACATACGTACGAATTTATCAAAAGTCAACAAATTGCGTAGTTTTAATAAATCCCTCAGAT
>CAZAME010000053.1:0-12058 GCA_964486445.1 uncultured Bacteroides sp.
GCGTTTTGCTTATCTTGCAAATGAAAACCTGAGA
Organism: uncultured Bacteroides sp.; assembly: GCA_964486445.1. Classification (GTDB taxonomy): domain Bacteria; phylum Bacteroidota; class Bacteroidia; order Bacteroidales; family Muribaculaceae; genus CAG-873. The sequence continues at coordinate 35 of CAZAME010000053.1, forward strand.
AATTTTCAACACGAGCAAGAGGTAACAAGACGGTTCTCACGCAATAGCGTGGGCAGCTGTTTCATATCTCGCTCGTAAGGTTTTCTCAGGACCATCATTTGGAGGTGTGGTAATGCAGTCCACGCTTCTGTATCTGAGAATCGGCCGATTGGACTGTAAGGCCAACAATTTTTAAGTATGAAAAAAGTTATTTTATTTTTTGTAGGGTGTGTTACATGCATATGTGCATATGCTAATACTTGCACTTATGACGGTGTACAAGTTACGTTGTATGATGAGCTTGTCTCTTGCAACGATTATGGCGCTTGGATTTATGTAACAACAAACAAGACTAATGTAAGTGAGGTTCGTTGCCAAATTTCAGTTGGCGGAAAAAGAGTATGGGTTAATATTTCCATTCAGGACGGAAAAGGAGAACTTAATATAAAAGATATTGCTTCTTTAAATCCGGGTACCACGTATAAAGTGACATTAGTTGCAGGTGCAGGTCAATGCTATTAACGTAAGATAAGTTTAGACTTGTTTTTACTTATAGAGAGCTTTACCGTACTTTATTTAATAGCACGGTAGAGCTCTTTTTTGTTAGTTCACATCGCTTAAAATCGGTCAGCAGAAAAGACTGGGTAATAATCATGCTCCCCACTGCAGCTCGCTGCAAAAGCATGAAAGGTTTGCCTTTTATGTAACTCAAACTTGCTAAACGAAAACTATGTATGTTAGTCTCATTTAAAAATTTGCGAGTGATTAACATTAATTACTTTTTATAGTCGTTTGAGTTCGGCTTCAGCGGCAGAGTTGCCTAAGTATCTGCTTTTGCGCGGACGTAGTTTGTAGATAATGTCGAGTGCCACACCGCGGCGGTCATAACTTTGGCGCTTATCGACATGTATGCCGAAGGTGTTCATGCTCCAATTGTTGTTGGCTGTATTGAATATGTCGGTAGCCGACAGCTTCACAGTCAATGATTTGTTTAGAAATGTTTTACCTACTGATGTGTCCATAGTCATCAGGGTAGAGCCGAAGCGGTTGGTGTGCATATCGCCGCAGCTGCTGCCGTTGATGCCGGCTGTAATCATCCATCCACCCGGCAGTGATAACGTATTGTCGAAATAATAAGAAAAAATCGGCCTATTATACTTAGTTCCATCAAGAACAAGCCATTGTTTGTATATCCCGACAGTAACGTTGGGAATCCATCGGCGCACCGGTTGACTCCACACTAAGTATGCGCTCAACGCCGACACGTCGATGTTTACAGGATGCATGAGCAACTGCAGATCGTCGGTAGCGTAAAGCTGTTTGACGTAGGCGTATGAGTCGAGACTGCGGGTGAAATCGGCTTGAAGCATAAAGCCTTTGTATGTGCCGAACACTCGGATATCATGCATCCGCTCGTCGCGCAACCAGGGGTTACCACCTTCTATTTCGTGAATTCCTACATAGTAAAGCGAGCCGGTGAGTTGTGAGTATGGAGGTTTCACAGTAGACATTTTATAACTGACACTGAGCTGAGACGCTTCATTGAATGCGTAACTTAGCGACAGGTCGGGTGTGAGCAGATGGTCACGGCGGCTGACATTCTCGTCACGTTTGCCATTGATTTTGAAATCATAGTCGACAAACTCATATCTTAATCCGGCAGAGAGCAATAAATGGCCGAATGAACGGCTCCATTGAGCAAACAATGCTGCCGATGTCTGCCGTGCATCGGTGTGCGACGAGGGTATATATTCGCCCACTTTGTCATTAAGCATCTTATAATCAAGCGATGTATGGGTGTAACTGTCTTCCGTGCCTGTTGTGAAATCGCCACCACCGAGCGGCATACTCAGATATAATTTACCGGCCGCGAAGTTAGATTTGCGCCTGTCAGATGAATTAACATCAGCACTCATCGACCCGGGATAGGCGGTGTGAACATCGTTGTGATCTCCCGACAGTCTGAAGTCACCGTCGAAATGCAGGAGATATTTTTCAGAAAATGTGTTTTCATAGTATCCTGACGCATGGTGACTGTATGTTTGCGATGGCTTTAGTATTATTCTATTCACTGGCATATTGTTGTCGAGCCACTCTGAGCCCATGTTGTTGAAGTCGTTGTGATTGTTGTTGTAGCGGTAATATGCTCCGAAAGATTGTGCGTCTTTAGAGTAACTGAATCCGGCTTTTATCGCGCCTCCAGTAGTTGACGATGAGTTATGCTGAGACGCTCCTAACATCGTGGGAAAGCCATTGTATACAAGGTTGTTTGTTGTCGTTCCCTTTGTTATGGTTTTCCCTTTATTCAGAGTGCCGTCGATAGTGAAATCCCAGCAGCCTGTGCGGTAGCTGACTCCAAACAGGTTTGATGCCAACCACTTGCGTCGGCGCTGCATCCGGAATTGTTCTGTCACTGACAGTCCTTGAGCAAATGTCTTTTTGGTAGTGATTTTAATCACGGCACCTGTGGTACTTTTATACGCGGCTCCCGGAGCCATAAGCAACTCAATTTTCTTGAGGTTCGATGAAAGGATCTGTTGCAATTCCTGTTCGTCGCGCATTGGGTGTCCGTCGATATAAATCTCAATGTTATTCCTGCCGATGACGCTGACGTTGTTATCACTTACTGAAATCATCGGCAGTTGTGCAAGCACATCGAGGGCGTTGCCAAGATTGGCGAGGTTTGAGCCTGGTATTGTGGAAACGATTGTAGAGCCTACAAGTTTTGTGGCCGGTTGACGTGCAGTCACAACTATTTCCTGAAGTTTGAGTGAGAGGCTGTCGGTAGGTTCTTGATTCTCTGCCAGAGCTGACGTCGTTGCGAGAATCGTGATGGCGAGTGAAATTAAATGTTTAGCGTACATGGGTGCTTTTTTTCGCAAAAATACACACAATATGCGCGTCTTGTCAAAAAAATAGTCTGACTTAGCAGATTGCTAAGCATTGCTAATGAATAGATTATGTGTGCTCCTCCGAGAAAAAACTGACCACCCGTTTTCTGTGCTAAAAAATGTCGGAAATTTCGGGACAATTGGGGGCGACTAAGGCATTCAGTCGTGATTTCAACCGCGATTTGCGTTTGTAAACCACGTCGACTGACTCGCCTATAAGCAGACTTATTGTGCGGGTTGACAATCTGCAGGCGAGATACACCAGTAGTTGATATTCAGGCAATTTGATATCAGGATATAGCTCGCGGACCTTTTCCAGTAGGTTGTCTCTACAATCGTTGACGGCATTCTCCATGTCTGAAAACGAGTCGTTGCGCACCGATTCAATTTCGCTTTTGACTTTGTCAACTATGGCTTTTCGCTCTGTCTTTGTGTCATGAGCTTCATAATATGTCTGGCAGAGCGAGTCGATGAGAGCAAATCTGTTTTCGAGTAGCCGGTGGAGTTTATCTTCAAGTCGGTCAACTTTGCCGCGATCGGCATTGATGATGCACTTCAGTCCGGAAGCCTCAGCCATCAGAGCGTCGTTTTGCGCAGACTGCAGTTTTATGCGTTGCCTAAGCCAGATTATTATTCCAGCTGAAATTAGAATAACAACCAGTCCGACCGCGAGATATATCTGTCGCTTGATGCGTTCTTTGTAGATGAGCAGTTCTTTTTCTTTTTGCACATAAAGAGCTTCAGCGAGTTCGTTGCGAGTTCCCGAGTTCATCAACAATAATTTCAGCTGCGAAGCCCGGCGATATTCCGTGTCGAGATTATGACGACCATAGTAATCAACCGCGATATTGACAATGGTGTCTGTTGGGGCTGCGAGTTTGTTGACAACAAGCGCCTCGGAGTATAGCAACGCCCACCTTGCCATCGTTGCCGAGTCGTCAAACTCGGCAACATTATAGGCATTAAGATGTTTCAAGGCAGCCTCTGGGTCGGTGTGCAGCAGTTGTGCCGACTCGTCGAGCCGACGCCCTGTCTGACTACCGGAGTAAACACATCCCGATATGACAAGCGACAGAATTATGTAAGCCAGGATTCGCACTATTTATCGGGGAAGCAGAAGCTGGAAATCGCCGTATGTTATGGTGTTACCACCGTTGACCTCTGATGTTGCGACAAGTCGTAGATAGCGGCCTTCAACCGGTTGGCTGAAAATCACACGGCGGGGAATGGGGTTATTGACAATATTGCTGAACTCTCCGTCGGTGGGAACCGTGGTCCATGTTTCACCATCGGTGCTTACCTCTGCGCTATAATGGAATATCGTGCCGGCCATGTTGTCTTTGAGCGAGGGCGTGTAGATGAAGCCGGCAATGGTCTGTACTTTGTCAAGCGATGCTGTGAGGGTCATGCCTGTTATATTCACGGGCACAGCGGTCTCGGCATATAGATCTGATTCGCTAACCTCCGGCTCGGGCAACGTGATGTTATAGGCGCTCACCTTCTTGATATTGGCCTGCCCACGGCTGCTGTTTATCACAAGCATCACGGCGTCGGCCTCAACAGGGTCAAATGTGAGGATGCGTTTGTTGCCGATAGTGGTGCCTTTTGCCACCTTCTGCCATGCGCCGGCTACGCGGGCGTGGACCTCAAAGTCTTCTACGCGCTGACCTTTGGCAATATCTTCGCTCACAGCAACACAGTTCACCGTTGCAGGGGCTGCAAAGTTATAGGTGCCTGACTTGTAGTTGGCTTTCGTTATAAGATCGTTTGAGAAGTTATCGTCGACCCATTTGCGCAGTTCCTTCAAACGCGCGGCATCGGATTCGTGAATGAGGCCGCGGCGGTCCGGCGGTATGTTGAGTAGCAACACTGCATTTCGGCCTACTGATGCGAGATATATTTCTGCGAGTCGGCGGAGCGAGTGCGGGCGCTCGCTTTCATGATAGAACCATCCCGGACGGATGCTCACGTCTACTTCCGAAGGCCACCAATAGAGGCGATTTGCGCGCTCTATGAGCTTGCGGCTGCCGAGATCTTCCGACATTTCGTTGATGCCAAGAGCCGAGTTTCGCTCCTTTGAGTCTGTGAATATGCCTGGTGTGACAGCAGTGGCGCTCCACTCGGTCTCGCGGCCAACTCCACCTTCGTTACCAACCCAGCGCACGTCGTCGCCGGTGATGGCGAGCACGGCGTCGGGTTGCAGAGTCTCCATGACTTTACGGAAGCGGAGCCAGTCGTATTCCTGACGCTTGCCATTGGGGCCTTCAGCGCAGGCTCCGTCAAACCACACCTCATCGACCTTGCCATAGTTGCTGAGCAATTCGGTCAGCTGTGCTACAAATTGGTCGTTATATGCTGGCGAATCGCCGTATTTCTGTGAGTTGCGGTCCCAGGGCGAGAGATACAGACCAAGTTTCATGCCATATTTGTCGCATGCACGGCGCAGTTCGGCAACAACGTCGCCTTTGCCGTCTCGCCAGGGCGATGCTGCCACTGAGTGGTCTGTGGTCTTTGTGGGCCACAGGCAGAAGCCGTCGTGATGCTTGGCTGTGAGAATAACCAGGCGGAAGCCGGCATCTTTCAAGGTCTTTACCCATTGCTCGGCATCGAGTTCTGTGGGGTTGAATACGGCGGGATTTTCTGTGCCGTCGCCCCACTCGCGGTCAGTGAAGGTGTTGACGCCGAAGTGCAGGAAGGCTGTGAGGCCAAGATCCTGCCATTCCATCTGGTTTGCTGTAGGCACCAGTCGCGATGCCATGTCTATTTTTTCTTCAAGTGTAGCGCCGGCGGGGAAATCGACAACTTTTTCATAATATGTCTCCTCGGTTGCGGGAGTAGTAGCTTTGGGGGCTGCCGCGTAGGCGATAGATATAGAGGCCACGCATGCCAGGCCAGCAGCAATTATTTTTTTCATATCGGTCATTTATATTGAAGTCATTTAATCGTGAATGTAAATGAGAAATGTGTAGGCGCAACTGCCACTTTGTATTGATCTCTTATATCGGGGCCGCAAGTGGCGGTGCCTACGCCTGCTTGGGCAGCATCAATATGCACTGTGGCTCTATGTGGCGCAGGCAGATCACAGATGTGGCGAGCATGGTCTATTTCAGAGTCGGTGTAGGGCATGATGCTGAACTGGAAGGGTGTGGCAGCGGTGATGTCGAGTCGGCCGCCTGCGAGACTTAATATTCTGGCTTCGGTGTGGTTGCCGCTTGACTGCGGTACGACATAGTCATGAAATTCGTGTCTATGAGTTGATGTATAGCAGCCGATATAACCACCGGAGCATCGATCAGTGTAAACTTCCACCGGGCCTCTGGCGATATAGCTGAAAGTGCTGTCGGGCGCATCGTTGGTAGTGAACGACAACCCGATGCGTGGTATTGATTTCACAATAGACGTGTCGGGGGTGAAGTCAACATCTACCCGCAATGCATTGGGCGCAGGCACGCTATAGCAAAATGTTGCCGAGCCGATTTGCCTGCTGTCGCGCCCGTAGATATCGACATTGGCTTTAACACTACGCCCTCCGTATAATTTCTTATTACGGAGAACAAGGGTCACGCTGTCGAGACCGGCCTGTCGCCAGTATTTTCCTGAGCCTCGACCGTGGGCGTCGTTCTCTGTGAGCGCACGCCACAGCGACAATTCTATCGGTGAGGATATGGGTGTAAAACTGTCGGCATTCAAAGCCGTGAGGATGCCGGTGGTGTCTGATATTTCAAATTTCAGATTTCCGGCAATGTATGTATTTCCCTTTGCTTTGATACGCAATGGTTTGCCTATTATTTCTTGAGCGGGAGGCTTTAGCATGAATTGTGCGCGGGCCACTTCGTGTCCGGCGGGGAGCGCAACCGAAGCCTTTTGTGTTAGCCAACGCATATCTGTGAATACCTCGTCGTTACATTTGCTCAAATCCGGGATTTCCGGGCAGAAGTCTACTGTATCTCCCGGGGCCGCATATATGGTCGTCTTGCCTGATGCGAGGCACTTGCCTTCAGCTGTTGCTATTTTCCATACGAGGTCATAGTCACCCAGATTGGTGAAGTCGGTGGAATTGATTATTTTGTAAATACCTTGATTCTCAGTTTTTAGTACTCTCACCGGTGCATACACAGCCTTTACCTCGGCCAAATGCGGATGCGGAATTCTATCTGCCGACACAAGGCCGTTGCAACAAAACGAACCATCCGACGGAATATCTGACGGTCCGAAGTCGCCTCCGTAAGCATAGGTTTTGCGCCCCAGACTGTCGGTAGATATAAAAGCCTGGTCTACCCAGTCCCATATACAGCCTCCCTGCAGTTTGGGATTTGCATAAATGACCTCCCAATAATCCTTGAGACCACCCACACTGTTGCCCATCGCATGTGCATATTCGTTGAGGATGTATGGGCGTGTCTTTGCGGGATTGGCGGAGTAGTCAACAAGAAATTCCACGGGTCTGTACATCCACGCATAGTAGTCTGAATTCCATCCGTCGAGCGCGCGCTCATTGAGTATGGGTCTGTGTCGTTCAGCACTTTTCATCCACTTGTATGTTTCTTCGAGACATACTCCATTGCCGGCTTCGTTTGCCAGAGAGAAGATGATGACCGACGGATGATTCTTGCTTTGCGCATACATGCGGCGTGTGCGGTCGAGGTGGGCGTCGATCCATTGCGGATCCTTAGCCAGAGACTCTTCGCCATATCCCATACCGTGGCTTTCAACATTGGCCTCATCGATGACATAAAGACCATATTTGTCGCAAAGATGATACCAAAGCCGATTAGCCGGGTAGTGGCTGTTGCGCACAGTGTTGATGTTGTTTGCCTTCATTAGCAAGATGTCTGTTACCATGGTAGCGCTGTCGACAGTGTGTCCGTCTTGGCTGAAGACATGTCGGTTGACTCCTTTTATATATATAGGCCGCCCATTGACAAGTAACTGACTGCCTGTTATTTCTACCGATTTAAAGCCGAGGTTGCATCCGGTTATTTCAGTTGGGCTGCCGGCATCGTTATTCAGCGACAGCGTGAGAGTATATAGATGCGGGTGCTCGGCGCTCCAAACCTCAATATCTGCAAGTGTTTTGGAAATCTGCACATTAGCTGAAGCCCTTGTAGAGCCTTCAGCCACGATATTTCCCGTCGCGTTATACAGCCTGTATGTCACCGTGGCCTTTTTGCTGATGTCGCCATTGATGTCTATGTCGATGTCAAGTATTCCTGATGAATTTTCATCAAGGAGCGCAGTAGCTTTGTAATCGGCTATATATGTGTTTGGCGTTGAGTATAGATACACGTCGCGCTCTATACCGCTCAGTCGCCACATATCCTGACATTCAAGATATGAGCCTGCCGACCACCGGAGCACTTCAGCTGTTATGGTGTTTTGGCTGCCGTCGGTGTTGATAAAGGGCGTGATATCCCACTCTGCTGCTGTTTTGGAGTCTTGATTGCAACCAAGGTAGTGACCGTTGACCCACACTCGGAAGAATGAGGAGACGCCGTCGAAACAGAGCACAGTGCGGCGGTCATGCCACGTAGCCGGGATGGAGAATGTGCGGCGGTAGACACCCGTTTCGTTGCCGGTGTCGGGCACGGTGGGAGGCTGCTTTTTGAATCCGTAGAAATCGGAGTCAAATTCATAGCGCTCGTTTACATAAACCGGTGTGCCATAACCCTGTGTCTGCCAGCTTGCAGGCACTTTTATTGAGTCGGTCATTGCTTTGCCGGCCATAGGCTCATCATTGCCGACCGATGCCGAGCAATTTTCGCTCCATGCAAACGCCCATTTGCCGTTGAGGTCAAGATAATACGGCGATCGTGTGTATGCCATGTCGCGTATATCGGCCGGAGCATCTGTCATGGCGTAGGGTACAACGAGTGTGTGCTCGGTCACCTGTCCGTCGCGCAGATGTCCGGTAAATTGCCAAGGCGCATTGTCGGCATACGCAGCTGTGCCCGCTATTATCAGGGCGGTGATGAGGGCGGAGTGTCGCATGTGCGAGGTCGAGTTTTACAGCTCTATCGGGTACTTCTCCAGAATGGGGTCTTTGTATTGCTCCTGCAGCTTTTTGAGTTCCTTCATCATGCGTGCAGTGATCTGCTCGGTGCCCGGTTGGCCGTATATATTATGCATTTCAGTCGGATCTTTTTCAAGATCATAAAGTTCCCAATGGTCGATGTCGTTGTAGAAGTGAATAAGTTTGTAGCGGTCGTCTCTCACTCCATAGTGACGCTTGACCATGTGTTCTGCCGGATATTCGTAGAAGTGATAGTAGAGCGAGTTGCGCCAGTCGGCAGGTTGCTCACCCTTGAGCAGCGGGAGCAGTGATACACCATGCATGTCTGAGGGCACTTCTACTCCGGCGATATCGAGGAATGTGGGGCCGTAGTCAATGTTCTGCACCATCTGTGGGATGTCGCCTTTGGCATCAAGACCCTTTGGCAGATGCATAATCAGAGGTGTGCGGAATGATTCTTCATACATAAAGCGTTTGTCAAACCATCCGTGTTCACCCATATAAAATCCTTGGTCTGAAGTATATACTACCAGTGTGTTGTCAAGCAAACCATTCTTCTCAAGATAGTCGAGAACTCGGCCTACATTGTCGTCGAGACTTTTTACAACCTTTGCATAATCGCGCATGTAGCGTTGATATTTCCATTCGGCCAGAGAGTCGCCGGTGAGATTGCGTGAATAGAAGTCTTCGATTATCGGAGCATAGAAAGCATCCCAACGGGCGCGCTGAGCCGAATCCATGCGGTTGATGTAGTGGTAATATTGGTTTTTCAGTCGGGTCTGCACGTCGGGTCGATCCATCTTGAGGTCGTAGACGATGTCGAGGTCTTTGTCTATGCTCATTTCCTGAGCGGCAGCAGCGGGTCGACCTTCGTAGTTGTCAAAGAAGTTTTCGGGCAAAGGGAAGGTGGTGTCTTCATATAGCTCAAGATGCGCAGTGTCGGCAAGCCAGTCGCGGTGGATGGCCTTGTGGTGGATTAGCAGGCAGAATGGTTTCTCAGGATCGCGGCCATCGAGCCAGTCAAGACTCTTGTCAGTGATAATGTCGGTGAGATAGCCGTGTACTTGCACAGTGTCACCGGTCTGCATTATGAAGTTGGGGTTATAGTAGTCGCCTTGACCCGGCACTATCTCCCATTTGTCAAAACCTTGGGGCAGACTCTCGAGATGCCATTTACCGAAGATGGCAGTTTGATATCCGGCTTTCTGAAGATACTTGGGGAATGTTGGCTGGTCGCCGTCGAAGACGCAGGTGGTGTTGTCGGTGAATCCATTGGCATGGCTATGCTTGCCGGTGAGCATACATGCGCGTGAGGGACCGCTCAACGAATTTGCAACAAAACTGTTGGTAAATTTCACGCCGTCGGAGGCTATACGGTCGAGGTTGGGAGTGTTGATATATCGGGTGTCATAGCAACTCATCATCTGAGCCGTGTGGTCATCGGTCATGATATACACGATGTTGTATGGCTTTTCAGGTTCTGAGGCCTTGGTGGTGGTGCATGACTGGAGTGAGCATGTTGCCAATGCTGCGGCCGCTGCCGGCAGCAGGAGTTCGGGATGTGATATTGATTGAGTAAATGGGCGCATGGAGCCTTTATTTTGGTATAAGATTAGTATTCTGTGCGTAAAGTTACGAAAAATAAATAACAATTGAGCATTATCATGAATAAAAGCCACGCCGCGAGCACATCGCGGCGTGGCTTTTAATATCTTGGAAGATTTACGCCACCTTAGCAGTCACCGGCCGTAGCAATTTCTATTTCAACCGGGCAATGATCCGAGCCCATGATATCTGAGAGTATTCGTGCTGAGGTTATCCTTGGCATCAGACGTTCTGAGACGATGAAGTAGTCGATACGCCAACCCGCGTTATTCTGTCGCGCACGGTTGCGGTAGCTCCACCATGTGTAGGCTCCGGTGGCATCGGGATAAAAATGGCGGAAAGTATCGACAAATCCGGCTCCTAACAAATCCGTAAGTCCTTGTCTCTCTTGGTCGGTGAAGCCGGGATTCATGCGGTTGGTCTTCGGATTCTTGAGGTCGATTTCCTTGTGAGCCACATTGAGGTCGCCGCAAATTACCACGGGCTTTATCTTATCAAGCTCCATGACATAGTTGCGGAAAGCCTTATCCCAATCCTGGCGATAGTCGAGTCTACGCAGTCCGTCTTGTGAATTAGGGGTATAGCATACCACAAGGAAGAAGTCGTGATACTCAAGGGTGAGTACGCGGCCCTCGGTGTCGTGCTCATCAATGCCTATGCCTCGCATTACGGCTAAAGGTTCGGTGCGGCTGAGTGCGGCCACGCCCGAGTATCCCTTCTTCTCTGCTGAATTCCAGTAGATTGAATATCCTTCGGGGGCGTAGTCTGTCTGACCTTCCTGCATCTTTGTTTCCTGCAGGCAGAAGACGTCGGCATCGGTGTCTTTGAGTATGTTGTCGAAACCCTTTGTGAGCACCGCTCTAAAGCCGTTTACATTCCAGGAAATGAGTTTCATCTGTGTCTGACATTTGGTGAGATTATGGTATCAGTCGCCCATTGTGCGTAGCAACTCGTCGTTGTCGGTGGTGCGCTCCATGCGGTCTTTGATAAACTCCATAGCCTCGATAGATGTGCGGTCGCTTAGGAAACGACGCAGAATCCACATGCGGTTGAGTGTTTCGGGGCGCAGGAGCAGGTCGTCGCGGCGAGTGCTTGATGCCATGATGTCTACTGCTGGGAAGATACGCTTGTTCGATAGTTTGCGGTCGAGCTGCAGTTCCATATTGCCGGTGCCCTTGAATTCTTCGAAGATTACTTCATCCATCTTAGATGATGTCTCGGTGAGAGCCGTGGCAATAATTGTGAGTGAACCGCCGCCCTCTATGTTGCGGGCCGCACCGAAGAAGCGTTTGGGCTTCTGCAGGGCATTGGCGTCTACACCACCCGAGAGTATTTTGCCCGAGGCAGGTGCAGCTGTGTTGTATGCGCGTGCCAGTCGTGTGATGGAGTCGAGAAGGATGACTACGTCGTGGCCGCACTCAACCATGCGCTTTGCTTTTTCAAGCACTATAGAGGCGACTTTCACATGGCGGTCGGCGGGCTCGTCGAATGTCGATGCTATCACCTCGGCATTTACGCTGCGGCTCATATCGGTCACCT
>CAZAME010000054.1:0-11878 GCA_964486445.1 uncultured Bacteroides sp.
ATAGGCCAGGGTCTTGTCAGCGGCTGATGATGACTGCAATATGAACTGGCGGCTGGCGCTCTGTGCGAGCTTCTGCTGGAGGGTGGGTTCTGTAGTTTTCATGGTTGTTGGTTATTTTTACGGCAAAGTTAATATGGGATTGGTGGGGGAGTTCCGGGAGATTTGCACATAGTGGATATTTTTGCGATGTAAATGGTTGGCGGTGAGGGTGTAGGGTGTATTTGATTCAGGGCGAGTCTTTGCAGACTCGATATTAATGGGTAGTAGGGTTCCCCCCACTAACTTCGCGCTATGCGCTAAGTAAGTGGGGGTTATCTAAAGGGCAAGCCTTTCAGGCTTGTGGATTATGGGAGGGCGATTATTTTACTTTTGTTATTGTGAATCCTTATATCGAACTAATGCTATTTAAATGGAACTGGATTTATTGATTCGCCATCTTTGAGAATAACTACTGGCCATGCGTCACTGAATAATTTAGCGAATGCTGCTGGATTATCAGTATGGATTGGAATTATAGCCCTGGGGTTCAACATATTAATAACAACTCTTAGACTCTCCATGTCGCAGTGGCCACTTGTGTGCATATATTCGTATCCCTCACTCAAAGAGGACTCTAGATCTTTATTAAAGGCTTCGCATTTAGGATTCAGGTAGCCGTTCCACATTGACAAATAACGTTTCTTGGATGTTCCAGGCATTCGGGAAATAAGATTGTCGAAACGGGGATTTGCGCGAGCAACAAGAACATATCCCTTTTTATTGAGGAATTCTTCAAATTGAGAAGTCATGCGGAAATCGTCACCGTCTCTCTGAAGAGTAATCGGTTCATACTTTTCATATCGGTAGAGTGTGGATTTGCCCCAAAGGTTGTCTATGCCGGTGACAATATCCATTATGTGACGCTGATAATTGTCAACATAGAATGGTCTACCTGCTCGTAATGCCGCATGATAGATGCTGAAAAGGCGGTCGATATTTGTTGAAGATAAATATACTATATTGTACTTGTTATCTTTGAAAGACTGTTCAAATCTATTCTGCAAGTCATGCTCCGACTCGATTGTGGCTTTGTGGCGACTGACATTGGTGGCTTCACAGACCACATAGTCCACCTCACCAATAAATTTATCAATCACCTTGGGTAACTTTGCACTGCGAAAGCCATGTGTACGAAAGTCACCGGTGTGGAACACCTTCAAATCATCTGTTTCAATTCTGAATGCGTACGCGTCGAAAGCCGAATGGTCAATCACAATCGGCATTATGGTGAAGGGACCGAACTTTAACTCCTCCCCGGGAGTAAACGTGTTCGCCGTATTCAATCTTTCCGCAATAACGAAACTGTTTTCATTGACAAACCGCAGGTGTTCGGAAGCATATTGCTGTATATCTCGGGCTACTTTGCCGATGAATATCGGTAGCTCCTGTGAAAGTTCACAGAGGCAACCGATATGGTCACCATGGTAATGGGTTATCAATAACGCACTTTTCGACAAGTCGCCTTTAGTCAATCCTTCAACTTCAAGTGGCTCGTCTGATTTGTGGGCACTGGGTAGCTGTTCGCCGTAATCAACGAATAATCGATAGCCATCATGTTCGTATTCTGTGACACAGCCACCAATCTGATTTGTGCCGCGATGGACAGTTATTTTCATAGTGACAGGATGTAGTTTGAGTCAACCTTTATGATATCGACATCCATTGATAATGCCTCGATATGCTTAGTGAACTCCGCACTCTGTTCCTCTTCTGTATACTTAACGTTATCACCTCTTTTAGGAGTAAACAAAAAGTGAAACTTTGGTTTCAGTTCAATATTGATCTCGGGGATATTTACGCTTCCACGTAAATTTTCTCCAATGATACGCTTTCTCATTCCTTGCAATTCTTTGAGGAAAGAAACATATCTAATTTCATGAGCATCTCTGTTATCTCCCTCTTCTTCATTGCCAATCATCGCATTGAAATCATCCACATGTTTTCTTGCATTATCTAGGGCTTCAAGTCCTGTTTTTAATTCGATCACATGAATCCGGCCGTCTTTATCAATAGCTATGATGTCGAAGCGTGGATTTGGATACTTGTCTTTTACAGGTGGTAGCCCGGTTTCCTTGCGAGAGTTGTCAATATATTTTTTATTATAGTAATTTGCATTGAACGACACTGCGAACTCGATATCAATAACAGTAAGTTCATTATCGCTATCCTTATTGGCATACGCAATCAAATGTTGGTCGTCTCGTTCCTGCTTTTTATTCTTCTCAAACCACACATCCATAATACTTTTCGCCTCCTTTAAAAAATATTTAGGATTATCAAGGACTTTCTCATTATCCAAAATTAGCTTATCTTGGTCTTTATTTTTGGCGAAACTAAACTCGGCATTGGCTTCTCCCTCTCGCTTGAGATATTTGAGGTCGAAGTATAATGATTTGGGCTTGATTTCCAAAATCTTCCCACCACGATAATAAACGTGATATTCGTCTCCCCTAACGCATATCAGGAGGCGGTCTTCATCGTCTTTTATCACATTCAGTAACTTCGCATAGGTTGGAGAAATATTGAATCCCTCGCGACTTTTATAATTCTCAAATTTTTGAATACGTTCTATTGTCATAATTGTTTTAGGGGTTAAGTTATACATGGATTAATTATTAAAGATCTGTTCTTTTAGTGCATTTGTAATGCTTGTTTTTATCCACCAGACTGCGTAGCTGATGAATTTGAAGCCTTTTGATGGGTCATATTTCATACAAGCGAGTTTTAGACCCTCGTTTCCCTCTGCAATTAGTTCATTGAGAGAAAGTCCGTATCCTTCATATTTCTTTGCCACTACACGAACGAAGCGTTTATTTACTTTGATTAATTGAGCCAAAGCGTTTTCGTCTCCATTTTTTGCACGGTGGATGAGTGCAAGTTCTTCCTGTAGTGTGATGAGTTCTTCCTTTGTTACTTGTTCAAGGATTCTGTGTTTAGGCGTTGATTGAATGTCGTTCATAGGGTTTGTAATGGAGTGAAATACGATGTTGTTAGAGACGACAAGTGAGTCTGTGGTGATTTGCCCAGAAAAATATTGCGTCTATATATATTATACGTTTTAACATTGTTGCGATATGTGAACAAATGTCAATTCTGTTAACAAATAGGCTGCATTATTGCGATGTGGACAATTATAAATAAGGGATATGTTGGTAATTAGGCTTTTGGCGATTAATATTATTTAACGTGCTGACAGGGCTGATCGCTTTAAACTAACATAGCAATCATAGCATCCAAAGCCATCGACTCACCATGATGGCATTTAATAAGTTCCTAAAAACGAAAAAAACGGGGAGTCACACCTTGCTCATCCCGCTCTAAGAGGCCTACCACAGCCCATCATAGTTGAACGAGCAATGGTAGTATCACCCCGCGAAGTATGTTTATGCAATCAATCCTACCTATTTCAAGGTGAAATAAGTTGGTGTTCATAGACGTACCCGTAGGGCGCCTACTATTGCTTCATTCTTGACTATGATTATGAAAGTGGTAGTTTCTTAGAGCCAAGAAATAAAGCGTCAGGTAAACGCCTTTCGTATATTATAGAACCATCTGATACCCAGTGCTATTGCTCCTCTGAGCCACCACGTATCATGAGGTTCACTTGCAAAATTATAAAATATGTTTTAATGCGACAATCGAAAAATGCAGAAAAGACTGAAGAATCAAAAGTTGTTGGACTCTATATATGAAATATTTCGCGTGTGGCCGCCTTCAGGGAGGCTGGGGCTGCTGCGCAGCTGCTGTGTGGGAGTGATAGGGCCAATAAGTCGAATAGGTCTGATAGGGCTAATACTGGTTGGTGAAGGCGCCTATGTGATTCATGGCGAGTCTTTGCAGACTCGGACCGATGGGTATGGCTTAACCGGGCCTAACCTCGCTTGCGCTCGGCAAGACCCGGTTATATAAAGGGCGAGGACCTTCGGCCCTCGGTTGGTGGCGGAACGGTTGTGGGGTGGTCGCACCTAAAGGCGCTCCTATCTGGAGGGTTGATGGAGTCCACAACCGGCGTGCCGCCACGCGGCACTTGGATGTGGCTACAGATCTGGGCGCCTCCAAGGAGGCTCGGGCTGCTACGCAGCTGCTGTGTGGGAGTGATAGGGCCAATAAGTCGAATAGGTCTGATAGGGCTAATACTGGTTGGAGAAGGCGCCTATGTGATTCATGGCGAGTCTTTCAGGCTTGTGGGTTATGGGAGGGCAGTTTTTTTTATTTTTGTTATTGTAAATTCTTATATCGAACTCATGTTATTTATTTTAGATAAATATAAAGATATTTTAGTTATATTTGTGGATGTAATTAATTGATTCTTGATTATGAGATGTTTTGGTTTGATGGCGGCTTTGGCGGTTGGGTCGACGGTTTTGTCGGCTGAGTCGCGCCCTAATGTGTTGCTGTTTATGGTCGACGATATGGGATGGCAAGATACGTCGGTGCCGTTTGCTGACTCTGTGACGGCTAATAACCACAAATATCTGACGCCGAATATGGAGCGACTGGCCGAGAGAGGTGTGCGGTTCACAGAGGCGTATGCGTCGGCTATAAGTTCGCCGTCGAGGTGTAGCCTTATGACCGGGGCTAATGCCGCCCGACACGGTGTGACAAACTGGACTCTATTCCGTGACGAAATGACCGACGGCGTCAATGACTCTGTTGCTGTAGCTGAATGGAACTGTAACGGCATCAGCAGAGTAGGGGGTGTGGATCACACGTTTACGGGGCACTCGTTTGTGCAATGTCTCAAGGATGCAGGATATCACACGATGCATGTGGGTAAGGCTCATTTCGGAGCTTTTGACACTCCCGGGGAAGATCCTCATCACTGGGGTTTTGAAGTGAATGTTGCGGGCACGGCAGCCGGCGGTCTTGCCACATATCTGAGTGAGCGTAACTACGGACACGATTCTTTAGGAAACAAGCTTGCAGCAAATGCTATTGAAGATCTTGAGAGATATTGGGGAACCGGCACATTTGCCACGGAGGCACTCACTCTTGAGGCATTGAAGTGTCTTGACAAGGCAAAGATTTATAATCAGCCCTGGTTTTTATATATGTCGCATTACGCTGTGCATGTGCCTTTTGACCGCGATATGCGCTTTTATGAGAAGCATCGTGCCAGAGGCTTGTCGGAGAAGGAGGCTGCCTACGCGTCGCTTATAGAGGGAATGGACAAGAGTCTGGGAGACTTGCTTGATTGGATAGACCGCAATGGAGAGGCTGACAACACGATCGTTATTTTCATGAGTGACAATGGCGGTCTGTCGGCCGACGGTTATTGGCGCGATGAGCCGCTGCATAAGCATAATGCACCCTTGCGCTCGGGTAAAGGTTCGCTGTATGAGGGCGGGGTGAGAGTGCCGCTTATAGTGAGTATGCCCAGAGGTGAGAATGCAGGAAGTGCACTCAGCGGTTATGTAGCTATCGAGGATGTCGGTGTGACGATTCTTGATATGGCCGGAGTGAGAGACTGTGATATGCAGAATGACAAGGCTGTAGACGGGCGCAGTTTCCTGCCGAGATTACATGGTGCAGATGCAGACTGCGACAGGATGCTTGTGTGGAATTACCCGAATATTTGGGGACTCCCCGGGCCAGGGATAGACCTGAATTGTGCTGCACGCAAAGGGCGGTGGAAACTAATATACAGCTATGCGACAGGCGAGAAGGAGCTGTATGATCTGTCGACAGATATTGCTGAAGAGCATAATGTGATACATGAACACAGCGGCGAGGCAGAGATGTTGGCCGCTGAACTTGGCCGCTATCTGCGAGAAGTCGGTGCCAGCCGGCCAACGAGGAAATCCACCGGCCAAGCGTGTGCGTGGCCCGACGGGCTAATGTGAGATTGTGAAGAATTTGTGAATCGAGTTAAGAAACAATAACAGGGTTGCAAATCACGGATAAATAGACTAATTTTGTATAAATTACGCATGGTGTGCGTAAAAGATGATTATGGCTATTACCTGAAATTTTTTCTTAACCACAATTCGCTATTATACTAACATGAAATCAACCTTATTCACAGCACGTGTCGCAGCAATGAGCATTCTCGCGACGTCGGCTGCCACAACTGCCATGTATGCTTCAACGATAAGCAGCGACTATGATGCTGTGTATGCTACATATCCTGTATATGAGGGCGATGACCTCGAACTGAAGGTCGATGACGAGGGTACGCACTTTGCCTTGTGGTCGCCTGAAGCTATGGCGGCAAAGGTGTATATATATGACACAGACCGCAATACGCCGGCTGTGCAGACGATTGACATGAGACGCGCTGCCGACGGTGTGTGGCGCGCTTCGGTGCCGGAAAAGCTTTATGGCAAATTTTATAACTTCAATATAGAATACAAAGGCAAGTGGCTCGATAAAACACCCGGTATATGGGCCAAGGCAGTCGGCACAAACGGCGAGCGTGCGGCTATAATAGATTTTACACTCACCGATCCTATTGACTGGGAGAAAGATAAAGGTCCGCAGACAGCGTCGATAAACGATGCTGTGATATATGAGATGCATCACCGCGACTTCTCGGTGCATCAGTCAAGCGGCATTGTCAACAAGGGCAAGTTTTTGGCTCTGACCGAAAGCGGCACCACAAATAACGATGGTCTTGCAACGGGCATAGACCATCTGAAGGAACTCGGAGTGACCCATGTGCATATTCTTCCGTCGTATGACTTCAACAGCATCGACGAGGCAAACCTGCCGGCAAATGGGTATAACTGGGGATATGATCCGCAGAACTACAATGCTCCTGAAGGGTCTTATTCAACGAATCCTGCAGACCCAGCCGTGCGTGTAAATGAAATGAAGCGCATGGTGAAAGCGCTGCATGATGCCGGCATTGGTGTGATAATGGATGTTGTGTATAACCACACGGCAGAAAACGACGGTTCGAACTTCTCGCTCACCGCGCCGGGATATTTCTATCGTCATAATCCCGACGGTAGCTACAGCGATGCATCGGGCTGCGGCAACGAGACGGCCTCAGACCGCCGGATGATGAGTGACTTCATAGTCAACTCAGTGAAGTATTGGGCCAAGGAGTATCACATTGATGGATTCAGATTTGATCTCATGGCAATCCACGATATAGCGACGATGAACCGTGTAGCGGAGGAACTCAAAAAGATAAATCCGTCAATTATAGTATATGGTGAAGGATGGACAGCGGGAGCATCGCCTCTTGATGCGTCGGTGCGGGCGCTAAAAGATAACGTGTCGCAGATGAACGGCGTGGCTGTCTTCTCTGATGACATCCGTGATGCGGTCAAGGGGCACTACTCAAATGCCGCCGACAGAGGATTTGCCACAGGTAAACCCGGTAATGAAGAGACGGTAAAAATAGGCATCGTGGCTGCTACAGCGCATCCGCAGGTCGACTACAGCAAGGGCAACAACTCAAAGCAGCCATACGCCAAGTCTCCGGCTGAGGTGATAAACTATGTGTCGTGCCATGATGACCTCACGCTCACCGATAAATTAGCGGCATCAATGCCCGGCTCGACTGAGGAACAGCGCCAGCGTGCGGCGCGCCTTGCGCAAACAATAGTGTTTACGTCGCAGGGCACTCCCTTTATGTTTGCCGGAGAAGAAGTGTTTCGTGACAAGAAAGGTGTTCATAACTCATACAAGTCTCCCGACTCGATAAATGCAATAGACTGGTCGCTGAAAACTGCAAATAGAGAGCAGTTTGATTATTATAAAGAGCTGATAGCTCTTCGCAAGGCTCATCCGGCTTTTCGCATGCCCACAGCGGAGATGATAGCCAAGCATCTGAAGTTTGACACTGTGACTGAAAATAATGTTGTGTCATACACGCTCACCGATCATGCCAATGGAGACAGCTGGAAAGAAATAAAAGTGATTTTCAACGGTAATGAGTCGCCAGTGGCAGTGACGTTGCCTCGTGGCAAATGGCTCGTGGTAGCCCGCGACGGTAAAATCAGTAGCGCAGGCATGGGATATATCAATGGCGGAAAGCTTGAGATAGAGCCGGTGTCGGCATTAATATTAGCAAAAGAATGAAAAAAACAGACAGTTTAATAACAGATAACAACCGAAATATAGAAATACGCAAGGCACGCGTAAACAATCTGAAAGGGATAGACCTCAGTTTGCCACGCGGTCGGTTTATAGTCGTTACCGGGCTCTCGGGCTCCGGAAAATCGTCTTTGGCGTTCGACACACTGTTTGCCGAGGGGCAGCGGCGTTATGTGGAGAGTCTGTCGACATACGCGCGGCAGTTCCTCGGCAAGATGGCTAAACCTGAGTGTGATTCGATAAAAGGTCTGCCCCCGGCGATTGCAATAGAACAGAAGGTGAATACGCGCAATCCGCGAAGCACCGTAGGCACTTCGACAGAAATCTATGACTATCTGCGGCTGCTTTTTGCGAGGGTAGGTCGTACGTTTTCGCCTGTGAGTGGAGTTGAAGTGCGGCATCATACTATTGATGATGTGGTAAATGCAGCCTTGCAGTATCCTGAGGGAACACGCATAGCAGTTGTGTCGCCGGTGATTCTGCCCGAGAAGCGCAAGGTGGCCACTCAGCTCGATGTGCTACTCAAGGCCGGTTATACGCGTCTTGTGCGGGATGGCGAGTTTGTTGATATCGCAGACTTGCTTGCCAATAACCCTGATATTGATTCTCTCGATGGCTATATGTTGCTTGTCGACCGACTGGCTGTGAGTAAAGACGAAGATGAGGTGAGCCGACTGGCCGGATCTGTGGAAACGGCATTTTTTGAAGGTCATGATGAACTTTCCCTGCTTGCGTGGACATGTGATGCGGCCGGAGAGACCGTGTTGGAGCGCAAAGACTTCTCGCGTCGCTTTGAGGCCGACGGCATTACGTTTGAAGAGCCCGACCCGCAGATGTTCAATTTCAATAATCCTTACGGCGCATGTCCGCGGTGCGAGGGGTTTGGCAAGACAATAGGTATTGATCCGCTGAGAGTTGTGCCCAATCAGGCATTGTCGGTCTATGACGATGCTGTTGTGTGCTGGCGCGGTGATAAGATGGGAGAGTGGAAAAAAGCATGTATCAGGCAGGCAGCCGATGCCGGATTCCCCATACACCGGCCTTACAACCAGCTAACAGAGGAGCAGTTGGAGTATCTATGGAATGGCACTGGAGCTAAAGGCGATTTCACGGGTATTAACGGCTTTTTTGACATGGTAGATGCCAATCAGTATAAGATACAGTATAGGGTGATGAAAGCCCGCTACCGTGGCAAGACGGTCTGCCCTGAGTGCAAGGGACATCGCTTGCGCCGCCAGACCGACTATATACGAGTTGCCGGGAAGAACATAACAGAACTTGTGACAATGTCGGTGGATGATCTGTCGGCATGGTTTGATGGATTACGAGGCCGCCTTACGCCTACGGAAGTAAAGATTGCCGACAGGCTTATAACGGAGATAAGCTCGCGACTGGGCTTTCTTGCAGATGTCGGCCTGGGATACCTCACACTTGATAGACCGGCGGCGACATTGTCGGGCGGCGAAAGTCAGCGTATAAATCTGGCAACTTCGCTTGGAAGTGCTCTCGTTGGCTCGTTGTATATACTTGACGAGCCGAGCATTGGGCTGCACAGCAGAGACACAGACCGTCTGATAGGCGTGCTTCGCAAACTTCAGCAGAAGGGCAACACGGTAGTGGTAGTGGAGCATGATGAAGAAATAATGCGTGCTGCCGACTATATTGTGGATATAGGTCCTGATGCCGGAAGACTTGGCGGAGAAGTTGTGCTTGCAGGTGAACTGAAGGATTTTCTCGATGCTAAAGCCGACGATGAAGTGTCGAAGAAAAGTTACACAATAAGATTTCTGAGAGGAGAACTGACTTTGCCCCCATCGCGCAACCGCAAGTGGAACAATTATATAGAAGTAAAAGGCGCTTCGGAGAACAACCTAAAGAATATTGATGTGCGTATACCGTTAGGGGTCTTTAGCGTGGTGACCGGTGTGAGTGGTTCAGGCAAATCTACTCTTGTTCGCAATATACTTTATAGAGCGCTGTCGCGTGCACTTAATGAAGATTCGGTCGCCGAGACTCCGGGTGCACATCTTGCTCTGACAGGAGATATAAAATTGTTGTCGGCAGTGGAAATGGTAGACCAGAATCCGATAGGGCGCTCCACTCGCTCAAACCCTGCGACATATATGAAGGCATACGATGAGATAAGGCACCTGTATTCCGAGCAGCCATTGGCTAAGCAGATGGGATTCTCGCCGGCTTACTTCTCATTTAACACCGAAGGTGGCCGATGCGAGCAGTGCAAAGGCGAAGGCTTCATAGAAGTGGAAATGCAGTTTATGGCAGATATTGTGGTGCCCTGTGAGAGTTGCCACGGTCACAGATTCAAGCGCGATGTGCTTGATGTAATGTATCGCGGTAAAAATATCTATGATGTTCTGGAACTCACCGTTGACGAGGCTATAGAGTTTTTCTCGGAGATGACAGATGCTGATGCAGCCACAGTGACGATTTTGCGCAGAATTGTGAGCCGACTGCAGCCGCTTGCCGATGTTGGTCTTGGATATATAAAACTCGGACAGTCGTCGGCAACATTGTCGGGTGGCGAAAATCAGCGTGTGAAGCTTGCAAGTTTCATAGCCGGAGAACGCCGCAAGCCTACAATGTTTATCTTCGATGAGCCTACGACCGGTTTGCACTTCCACGATATCGCTACTCTCATGCGTTCGCTGCAACGCCTTGTAGATGAGGGGCACAGTGTGGTAGTCATTGAGCATAACCTCGATGTGATAGCTTCAGCCGATCATGTGATAGACCTTGGACCTGAAGGTGGTGATGCCGGTGGAAATGTGGTGGCAACTGGAACTCCAGCCGATATCGCAGCATGTAAGGAGTCATATACCGGACAATTCCTTGCAGCCAAAATAGGCGTGAAGAAGTGAGGCGCACGGGCAAACTCTTAACATTTATTGTGTCATGCCGGCACGGTGATATTTGCAGGGAGTGAAAAGAAGTGTTAACTTTGTGCCAAATATTTCGGAGCCAGGGTTCTTGCCTGCCTGCAAGGTTAGCCTTGGCCTGTAGACATTATATCAATTATATAAAAAGTAAAAAAACAGCAAATCTTTATGGCACAGCAAGAAGATGTCTTCAAGAAAATCGTTTCACACGCCAAGGAATACGGTTTTGTCTTTCAGTCAAGTGAAATTTATGACGGACTCGCAGCCGTGTATGACTATGGTCAGAACGGTGTAGAGCTCAAAAACAATATCAAGCGCTACTGGTGGGATGCCATGACGCTACTCCATGAGAATATCGTAGGTATCGATTCTGCAATATTCATGCATCCGACTATTTGGAAAGCCTCCGGCCACGTCGACGCATTCAATGATCCTCTGATCGATAACCGTGACTCGAAAAAGCGCTACCGTGCTGATGTGCTCATAGAAGAAGAGCTCGCCAAGATTGACGATAAGATTGAGAAAGAAGTGGCAAAGGCACGCAAGCGCTTTGGCGAGACTTTTGATGAGGCTCTTTACCGCCAGACCAATCCTCGCGTGCTTGAGCATGTTGCCAAGCGCGAAGCTCTGCATGAGCGTTTCTCTAAGGCGATGAATGACAATGATCTCGCCGAACTGCGTCAGATAATCATTGACCAGGGTATAGTTTGCCCCATTTCCGGGACTAAGAACTGGACTGAAGTGCGCCAGTTCAACCTCATGTTCAAGACAGAGATGGGCAGTACAGCCGATGGCGCAATGACCGTATATCTGCGTCCCGAGACAGCACAGGGCATCTTTGTA
The DNA here is from genome assembly GCA_964486445.1 of uncultured Bacteroides sp. Classification (GTDB taxonomy): domain Bacteria; phylum Bacteroidota; class Bacteroidia; order Bacteroidales; family Muribaculaceae; genus CAG-873. Next base: position 11,826 of record CAZAME010000054.1, read on the forward strand.
AACTATCTTAATGTGCAGAAGACCGGCCGTATGCGCTTGCCTTTCGGTATTGC
>CAZAME010000055.1:0-11731 GCA_964486445.1 uncultured Bacteroides sp.
TATTTGAAGCCACATCAGAGAGACCGGCCCAGTTGATCCAGTAAACACGACCCGACTCCATGTCGTTGACGGGGATACCGTTTACCATCACAGCGACGTTTTCGCTCTTGAAGCCGCGCATATTGGTTTTGGCATCACCGAAGCCACCGCCGTCTTTTGTTGTCCACACACCGGGGGTTGTCTTGAGCACTTCGGGGAACTCCTGGTTGCCAAGTTTAAACTCAATTTCCGAAGCATTTACCTGCGACAGAGCCACAGGGGTCTCGCGTGTACGGGCAAGCGACTGTGTCACCACTACGTCTTTAAGCGTGTGAGCGTTGAGTTCAAGCTTCACAGTACCTGTCTCAGGAGCCACTTTCACCTCTGCGGCCTTGTAACCCACGAAGGTGATAGTGAGGGTCTTTGCACTCGAAGGGACTGAAACGGAGAATCGGCCATCGACGTCGGTGACACCGACAACCTTACCGCCGGTGACAGAAACAGTTGCGCCGATTACCGGCTCAAGATCCTGGTCCACCACCGTACCCTTACACTTGATGTCTCCTGCCGCTGCGGAGGCTGCAAATGCTACCATCCACATTGTCAGGACTAAAGAAATAAATCTTTTCATTGCGATGTGTTGATTGGGTGTAAAACTGTTGGATATTATTTAGATATTTCTTTTCTCTCTCGCGTTGCAAACCTGCTGATATTACATTCATTAAACAAAAAACGCCGCCAACAGTGCCTGAAAAAGAGTGCACGGCCGGTGGCGCGGTGATATTTGTGTTACAGATGTGAATGTCGGTGCATCATGACGAGGTGTATTAACGCACGGCAAAGATAATCATTTTCTGCTTACGGCGTATAAAACTCGCCAAAAAAAGTTAATTTATTTTTAATTTTCGTGTTTTAGAGGGATTGTCGGCTGAAGTGCAGCAAGTTCTTCGAGCGACAGATCGCCCTTAATGAAGATGACGCAAACGTCGCTATCCCCGCTATTGACAATCATGATGGTGGCATAACGGCCGGGGGCGGCAGAAGGTGTGACATACATAGTCACCGATGATTCCTCCTCAGTATTCTCCGTCATAGCAAATGCCTCCACGCCCGGTGAGATTATAAACTCGCCTACAAGTTCTTGCATGCGCGACGCGCCCCTGTTATTGCGCGAATTGAAAATACCCATATATTGAATATCCGCATTATTGCCCTGAAATACCTCACTCAGTACATCGCTATTGATTTCCACACTCTCGACGTCGGTGTCAGCACAGAGCGCAACGGTAATGTCAAGGTCATCGGCATGAACCGTAAACACGGCCCATACACAGACAATAAGCATAACGATACGTTGACACTTCTTCATGATACTTGGCATTGTTTATACTCTTATAACTCATCCTCACCGAAATTATTGTCATCTTCTGCAAAAGACATGTTGTCATCGGTGTTTTCATCAACAGCCACTCGATCGGTGCCCGAAAGCATGGCAACCGACCGCAATGCACGGCGTGCTATCGAGGCCGCCTTGTCAGGGTCAGTAACTTCGGTATGCGTACTCAACTCAAATAGCGTGGGGTCGTTCTCGGCAATGGTCTCGGATGCTGCAGCCGCCATCATTCGCCGGGGATTGCGATAGACATGTTTCTTGGGAGTCTCAGGCTCCACACTCTCCACCTCCACACGTTCAGACACAGCCTTATAATCGACCGCCGCAAGAGAGTGTGCAATTGCAGCGACATCGGGCTGCAACACTACGTCTCCCGTCGGAATCAAGAAAAGAGCTATCGCGGCAGCCGATGCCACTATGCTCCACCACAACGCCGGCACAACTCGTCTGCGCGATACCGAGCGGTCAATGGCAGCCGCCACCGACGTCTCAAGTCCGGGCGGCATAGATGGCACCTCGGCTGATGTTTGGGCAAACGCAGCAAACAGATGTGCATCGGCCAGCAGATCAGCCGGCAACGCATCGGGCGGGGTTGCAGCAAAAAAGTCGGCGAGCACACGCTCATCGGCATCAGACGTCTCGGCGGCATAATAGGCCTCGAGCAGACGACGAACCCGGTCGACAGATATTTGAGGATTTTTATTCATCTTTGATCGGTATAGGCATAAAACATTTCACGCAGTCGCCGACGACCACGCGACAGAAGGGCGCGCACCTTGTCGTGCGAGAATCCGGTGACATCGGCGATCTCCTGAGCCGACAAGCCATTATAAGCATTAAGCCTGATGACCTGCACGCAATCGGGCGATAAAGTCTGCATCATTGCCTCAAGCAACTGCAGATGCTGGCGATTCTCTACATCGGCCTGCACATCTTCGGAAGCAAGTGCGGCTACGGCGTCAGGCTCGCTCAGACGACACTCACGGCTACGGCGCAAACGGTCGAGACACATATTGCGCACTGCCGTAAACAGATATGACCTGATGCTTGTCACGTCGACAAGTCTGGCGCGATGCTCCCACACATTAGCAAAAGCCTCCTGCACAACATCGGCGGCCTCATCGGCATCACGCAGTATGCGCATAGCCACGCCCCACATGTCACGGGCATACGGCAACGCTTTGGCTTTGAAGGTTTCGGCAGTAATCATCAGACAATCTCGTGGTGACGTAGGAAGCATTTGAGGCTATCTCCAGTCTAATAAGAGACGCAGTACCACAAGATTTGTGACACAAAGATGCAGTTAAAATTATTTAACTGCTACTCACCGCCGTCGCTATAGCGATGAAGCAGATCGACAAGATCACGGCGCGACACCACTTTTATTTCATTGGAGGTATATGTGATCATGCCGCGCTCGCGCATGCTCTCAAGAGCAGCGATAAAACTCGAGCGGGGTACACCGAAAAACGAATACAGATCACGCTGGCGGCAAGTGAGCACAATGTCGCGACCCGCAGGCTGAGTAAGCGATGTAATCCACAAGGCAATTCGCTCCTCGATTGAGCCGGTTGTCAAAGCCAGGATGCCAACAACCGACTTCTGAGCATTCATCGACAGTATGTTGAGGAAGTTGAGCATAAAAACCGGGTCAGCCTTGAGAATATTGAGATAGTCGTTTTTTGAAATCTGCAACATGCCTGCACCCTGATCCTCAGCCACAACGGTGTTGGGATAGTTGGTGACACGACCGAATAAAAAGTCGGGGGCAATGACATTGGCGCGGTCAAGACTTTGGGCTACACGGAAGCGGCCGTCGGCATTAACGACAGTGCAGCGCACACTGCCTGAAATGATAAACATCACGTGTGTGCACGGATCGCCGGCACGCACAATTGTCTCGCCGGGGGTATACTTGAGAAAGTGAAATTTCGATACCTCAAGTATCTGTTCTATTTTTTCTCTGGAGACGCCTCTGAAGAAAGGCAGACTCAACAGAATATCAAACATGCTTTGCATATCGTAAAAAATAAGCTTTTATACCTATGTATAAATACAACACGCTCGGTAGGCACAGAGTTTATGAACGCTCACGCCTGGCCTTGACATACAGCTGCGCAGAGTTGATGATGTTCTGCCACGCAACATAGGCTGCCGGGGCTACCGAAGCCAAGGGATTGAGATATGTGAGTGCCATCCATATAGCGAGTACAGTGTTCTTTTGCCCGAGTCCCTGAGCCCCGGCTATACGGTCGCCGCAACGCGCACCTATACGGCGCCCTGCGTAAAACTGACCGCAGCACACCACAGCCGAAATTCCGGCAAGCCAAAGCATCTGAGGAATCATCTCGGCAGGCTCGGCAAGCACGAAACTCACCGCACGCCCTACGACTATAAACAATGACACAGCCCACACATAAAACGATATTGACTGGTGAGAGGCGAGAGTGCGGTGCACACGAGGCATCGCAGCAAGCAGAACAAAGGCCAATATAAGCGGGACAATAATCAGGGGCACGACCTTTGAGGCAATGGTTGTGAATGTGCTGAAGAAGGCTCCGGGATCTATCGAATGAGGCTCGCCGACGACGGTGAGCAACAGCGGAGCTGTGACAGCGACAACAGTATTGGATACAATAGAATATGTGGCGAGCCGTGGTACACTGCCTCCGAGCATACCGGTGATGACCGGTGCGGCAGTTGCCGTAGGACAGAAGACACATATAAAAGCCCCCTGCGCCACAACATCGCTAACAGGTCTGAGCACAAGGTATACCGCCGCTGCCCCGCCAAGCTGCACACATAGCAGCATCCACGACAGCGATGTGATGCGGAACTCCGACGGGCGCACCTTGCAGAAGGTTATGAGCAGCATCACAAAAATGAGGTACGGTGCCAAAAAGGCCACCGAGTCGATAAAATCGTGGAAAAGTATGCCAGCTACCATTGATATAGGCAGCATCCATGGCTTGATGAGTTGTATAAAGCGTTTCATTCTTATCAAAGAATATAGACTGATCGGGGTGTCATTGTGCAGCCAAGCGACTCCTTGAATGCACACAGACCGGGCGAAGGAACACCTTCCTCCGACGACGGACCAAGGTCAAGGAGCCCGGTGAACCCCACTGCCCGCAGATCGGCACACATATAATAATATAGGGCTTTCATTACATGTCGCGCACGCCATGCATCGAGGTCACCCCAATAGACAGGCTGATATACATGCGCCGCAGAAAAATAGCCGAGTTGGGCGGCCGCATCATGGCCGTCACAGCGCACCACTCCCACCCTGCCACCAAGCATGGCGATGGTATCCTGCACCTGACCGAGCGACATCTTCACCGGATAGCCTTTGCCAAGATGATTGGCCTCGATTATGCGGTAGACCCGCTCGACATCAGCACGGTTAGAGGCGCTGAGAGTCTCATATTCAATGCCTGCGTCGGCAAGCACACGGCGCATTTCCTGCCTGGCAGTGCGCCGCGGTATAGCCGAAACGTCCCCGGCGGCCACGACATCTGCATGATAATTGAAATCGGCATAAAGCATGCGGGCACCACCCTGCATGAGCCCGACACGCATGTCGGGCAAAATGTGCGGAGCATAAAAGTCTGGAGGCAGAGTGAGCTTAAGCGACTGTCCAATAGCACTGTGCAAAGCCGCGAAGCACGCAGCAGCCTCGTTAACAGACAATGGCCCGGCAACACGTGGCATAGTATACGGGGCCGAAAACGGAGCATAGAAGCCGTCGGCGCGTCGACCGACTATCATACCCATCACCACCTTACCTGAGCAAGCTCGTCGAAGCAGCAAATATAAAACTTCAACTACTTTTGCGGCATTAAGGGCGGCAAAATCAGTGCGGTCAAAGACTGTGAGCGGCGCGGGTGCCAACGCATCAAATAAATCGGCATCTACACGCTCTACACATATAATACTATCAACTTCTCGCGACTCGACCATAACATTAGTCTTCCCACGGACCTTTACCCTGACGCAACAGCTGCGGGTCACTGCTGTCGGTGAGATCTACAATCGTCGACGGTATGCACTCGCCGACGCCACCATCGGCCATCATATCTACGAGGCCCGCGTAACGCAAGGCTATCGACTCTGGCTGCTCTACATCACCGGGGTCAAGACCGTCGGTGACAATAGATGTGGTGAGCAAGGGGCGGCCGAGCGTGCGGGCAAGCTCGCAGGCGATGGCATTATCGGGCACACGCACACCCACCGTGCGGCGCCCTTTGAATGCCTTGGGCAAAGTTGACGCTGCGGGCAGCACAAAGGTGTAGGGCCCCGGCAGACACGACCTCAGCACGGCAAAGGCCTTGTTGTCAATACGGGCGTACTCCGAAGCCTGTGAGATATCGGCGCACACGATAGACAGTTGATTCTTGGCCGGATTAATGCCTTTGAGCTTACACAAGCGCTCGATGGCGCGACTGTTGAGAGCATCGCAGCCGATGGCATACAGACTGTCGGTGGGGAAGATGATGAGGCCACCGTCGTCAAGCGTCTGTGTGAGCTCGTCGATATATCGGCGGTTGATGTTGGTTGGATACAGGCGAAGGGGAGTCATTGCACTGAAAATATCTTTGTGTTTATATTTGAAGCCGAAGCAAATTCAGTGAGCATATTCACTGCAAGCGACTCTGTGTCGGGCAGACTTGTCTCCTCGCCATATACATTGATAAGCATGAGCAGCCTGCGCGTATCGGCCGAGAGCTTTGTGCGCTCGTTGTCGCTCGTTGGGGTGCCGACGCCACCGACAGCATCGCGATATACAGGCATACCCTCAATGTTCAGTAGTCCGCGGCCTATACCCTCGTAGGGCTCGCCTTCGCGCCCACGCCCGAGCGTAAGCACGGTGCCCTCGATTTTATCAGCATCAAAGCCACCTATAGCATACCCGGTGCTCAGCGACACATAATTAATAAGGTCAACCAGCGTGCTCACTCTGTGCAGAGGCAAGCCTCTGACAGCTCTGCGGCATAGCGCCTCGGCTGCGCCGCGATATCGGTTAGGATCTTTGCCGAGCGCCTTATAGACCGCCCGTGTGGCTGCTATGCCGGGGCGCTCATTCAGCTGCAATGGCTCATAGGTCTGACGAAGCCTCTCCGTCAGCTCATCGAGGAGTAACCACAATCGGTCGGAGGCGGGAGGATTCTCCACCACAGCCTCTATGGCAAGCACACGCAGTCCGGGAGCGACACGGCGTATTTCGTCGGCAAATCTTATTTCTATCATATCGGCAAAGATAAGTTTTTTCCGGTTATCTGCCACCTTTCGCCAGCGACAATTTGCTCCCGAAACGATGGTATATATAATAAAAAACAGGGCATCTCCCGACGCCCTGTTCTCTTTAAACCTTTATCTTAATCTAATACTATGAAAAACACACGTACAAAAGTACTATTTTTCTCTTTCTCCGCAATAGCTTGAGACTATATTTAAACATATTTTAACTATAAAATTATTTTTTGGCGCCCTTTTCGTGCATTTATCCTCTCCAAAAACACAAAAAGCACCCATTTTTGCACAAATAGCGCCTAAATCATGCAACTCAGCCCGACACACCTTCCGCAAAAAAATGAGCCTTGCATGAGGATATTCGACCAAATATATCGTATATTTGTACGACAGATATATGGCACAGTTCAGAATTCACATACTCGGGTGCGGTTCGGCCACACCATCGCTGCGACACCAACCGGCATGCCAGGTCATCGACTTCCGCGACAGACTCATGATGATAGACTGCGGCGAGGGTGCGCAGCTTGCCATGCGGCGGCAGCGGCTAAAGTTCTCGCGCCTCCGCCATATATTCATCTCTCACCTCCACGGCGATCATTTTCTTGGCTTGCCGGGGCTGCTGTCTACAATGGATCTGTCGCAAGTGGGCGGCACTGTGACGGTGCATATCTTTGAAGAAGGAGCACGCTTGATGCAGTCGATAATGCAGACTGTGTGTCCATCGCCCCGACTCGACATACAGTATAATATAATAAAGCCCGAGCGGGCGGTAATTCTTGACACTCCAAACCTGCAGGTGCGCACTGTGCCGCTTTATCACCGCGTGCCGGCTGTGGGATTTGTTTTCAGCGAAAAACCTGGGATGCGCCATATCGTGCCCGACCAGACCGCACGATATAATGTGCCGACTCCCTTGTATAACTCAATAAAAGCCGGCGCCGACTACACAATGCCAGATGGCACGGTAATACCCAACGGCGTGCTTACCTCTGATCCACCTGCTCCGGTGTCATACGCCTATATAAGCGACACTGCATTTGACCCTCGTATAGTGACGGGCGTGCGGGGTGTCGATGTGCTTTACCACGAAGCCACATACGCCGACGACAACGCCCACAAGGCTGCCATGCGCGGCCACTCCACTGCCCGCGAGGCTGGCGTCGTTGCCCGCCGTGCAGGAGTATCAACACTCGTGCTGGGGCATTTCTCTAAGTCATACCTATCTGAAGATGCACATCTGGCCGAAGCATCGCAATCATTCAAAGGGCAAGTCATCGCCGCCAACGAAGGCTTAACTATAGACGTAAAGAAAAATGGATGAACAGCAAATTACTGATTGCCGGTATATGAAACTCGCCCTTGCCGAGGCTAAGGCTGCCGCTGCCGCCGGCGAAGTGCCGGTAGGAGCAGTTGTAGTGTCGGCAGCAGGCACCGTCATAGGCCGCGGGCATAATCTCACTGAGGCTTTGTGCGATGTCACAGCCCACGCCGAGATGCAGGCCATCACTGCCGCAGCAGCCACATTGGGTGGAAAATATCTGAGCGAGTGCACACTATATGTCACGGTTGAGCCCTGCCTGATGTGTGCCGGAGCAATAGGCTGGAGTCAGCTCGGGCGCATAGTCTATGGCTGCTCCGACCCCAAGCGCGGCTACGCCACATACACACAGCATCCCTTTCACCCGCGCGCCACAGTGGTGCCGGGCGTAATGGCCGAAGAGTGCGCAGCACTCATGCGCGATTTTTTCAAAAGCAAACGATGACATCGTAAATTATACCCACTCCACTATATAGAATATAGCGATGAAATACTTTCTAATAGCCGGCGAGGCATCGGGCGACATCCATGCCGCCGACCTTATAAAAGCGATACGCCGGTATGACCCAAACGCTGAATTCAGATTCTTCGGTGGCGACCTCATGGCCGAGGCTGCCGGCACAGAGCCACTGCTGCATTATCGCAACATGGCGTATATGGGCTTTAGTGAGACTCTGCGACATCTGCGCGCCATCCTCGGCAATCTGCGCAAGGCCAAAGAGGCAGTGCGCGACTTCCACCCCGACGCTCTTATCCTCATCGACCTGCCAAGCTTTAACCTCAAAGTAGCAAAATACGCCCACCGGTTAGGCATACCGGTCTACTATTATATATCTCCGAAGGTATGGGCGTGGAAGGAATACCGCGTAAAGCAAATAAAAAAATACTGCCGCAGGGTATTAGCCATTTTCCCCTTCGAGGTTGATTTCTACCGGCGTCACGGATATGAGGTCGACTTTGTGGGTAATCCGTCGGTCGTGGAGGTCGACAACAAACTGGCTGCCCTGGGGTCGCGTGAAGACTTCATCTCACGCCACAAGCTGCGCAACAAACCGTTGCTGGCGCTTGTGCCGGGAAGCCGCAGAGGCGAAATACGCAATAATCTGCCCGTGATGATTGACACGGCAAAGCAATTTCCTCAATACACAGCCGTGGTGGCTGCCGCTCCGGGCATAGACCCTGAGTATTACCGCAATTTCACAGATTTGCCGCTCGTGCACGGCGAGACCTTCGAACTCGTTGCCCATAGCCGCGGCGCTCTTGTCACATCCGGAACCGCCACCCTCGAAGCCGCCCTGATTGGCACCCCGCAAGTAGTATGCTACCGCGCTAATGGCTCGAAGCTGTCCTATAAACTTATGTCGGCCATCCTGAAGGTGAAGTTTGTGGCCCTCCCCAATCTCATTGCCGACCGCGAGATCATCCCTGAGATGCTGCTGCATTTCTGCACTCCGCAGGAAGTCGGCAACCGCTTGGCCTCCATACTGCCCGAAGGTGCCGGCCGAAAGGCTCAACTCGACGGCTATGCCGACATGCGCGCCCGCCTCGGCACATCGCAGGCTCCTGACAAGGCCGCAGAGCTCATAACCGGCGACTTAATGAAATAGGTGTAAACAAAATAATCGGAAGGAGTCGCCCTTCGCGGGCTTTTCCTTCCGATTCTACATTTAGAACAAAGTTGTATATCCAATAGTTCAGCACAAACAAACATTTCACCAATCATGAAATTCTCAAATATACTTACCACTATTGCATTATGTTGTGCAACCATAGCATGCTCAACTTCACACACAACAGCAGAACACGCACTGATAGAGACCAATGTGCCTGAGCGCCCCGACGGTCAGAGCGACATGCTGGCATTTGCAGCCGAGCCCATTGACACCGTGCGTGTAGGCTTCATCGGTCTTGGCATGCGTGGAGCCGACGCTGTGTCGCGCTTCACTCATATACCCGGCTCTAAGATCGTGGCAATCTGCGACATCGACTCGGCCCGCACGGTCAACGCAGCCAAACCGGTGACCGATGCCGGCATGCCCGCTCCCGCGCTATATTACGGAGCCGAGGATTCGTGGAAGCAACTTTGCGAGCGCCCCGACATCGACCTGGTATATATCGCCACCGACTGGCTCAACCATGCACCGATGGCCGTGTATGCCATGGAACAGGGCAAGCACACCGCCATAGAGGTGCCTGCAGCGCTCACTCTCGACGAAATATGGCAGTTGATAAACACCTCGGAGCGCACCCGCAAGCACTGCATGCAGCTTGAAAACTGCGTATATGACTTCTTTGAGCTCAACACTCTCAACATGGCCCAGGCCGGCCTCTTCGGCGAGATTCTCCACGTAGAAGGCAGCTATATCCATAATCTCAACGAGTTCTGGCCCTACTATTGGAATAACTGGCGCATGGACTACAACAGCAAAAATCGTGGCGATGTATATCCCACACACGGCATGGGACCGGTATGCCAGCTGCTCGACATACACCGCGGCGACCGCATAACATCGCTTGTTGCAATGGACACCAAGGCTGTAGGCGCCTCCGACTATATCGAGAAAACCACAGGCAACCGCCCCGAGAACTTCGCCAACGGCGACCACACGATGTCGATGATGAACACTGCCAACGGAAAAACAATCCTGATACAGCACGACGTGGTCAACCCTCGCCCATACTCGCGAATGTATCAGCTCACGGGCACCAAAGGCTTCGCCAACAAATACATGCACGAGGGCTATGCCTTCGAGCCCGAGCAACTCGACGCCGATGAAATCCCCGACCACGAAAACCTGTCGGCACACGGGTTCATCAGCGACGAGCAGAAAACCGCGCTGCTCGAGAAATACACCCATCCTCTCATACGCGAAGTGGGCGACGTAGCTCGCACGGTAGGCGGTCATGGCGGCATGGACTACATCATGGACTATCGCCTCATCTACTGCCTGCGCCACGGCCTGCCTCTTGACATGGATGTATATGACCTGGCAGAGTGGTGTGCAGTAGCCCCGCTGTCGGCACTGTCGCTCGAAAACAACTCGGCCCCAGTTGCCTTCCCCGACTTCACTCGCGGAGGCTGGCAGAAGATAAAAGGCTACAGCCACGCACACGCAGCCAATAAGTAACCGACAAAATCACAGCACAAAAAAGTTTGGTATATTAAACAGAAAGTTGTAACTTTGCAGCCGGAAAATGCCGCTATGCGGCTATAATATTAATACTCATTTTATTAACAAGCAAAATGAACAAGTACGAAACCGTTTTCATTTTAACTCCCGTTTTGTCTGACGCACAGATGAAGGAAGCGGTAGAAAAGTTCACTAAAGTGCTCGCTGACAACGGCGCCGCTATCGTGAACGAAGAGCTGTGGGGTCTGCGCAAGCTCGCTTATCCCATCGATAAGAAGTCTACCGGCTTCTACGCCCTGGTAGAATTTGATGCCGAGCCCAAGGTAGTAAAGGCTCTGGAGACCGCATATCGCCGCGACGAGCGCGTTCTGCGTTTCCTCACCTTCCGTCTTGACAAGTATGCAGCCGAGTATGCAGCAAAGCGCCGCAGCCTCAAGGCCGACAAGGCAGCTGCCGAAACCACCAACGTTGAACCCGAAAACAAGGAGGCATAACACTTATGGCACAGCAATCAGAAATCCGCTATCTCACCCCTCTGTCGGTGGATGTTAAAAAGAAAAAATACTGCCGTTTCAAAAGAAGTGGCATCAAGTATATCGACTACAAGGATCCCGAGTTCCTCAAGAAGTTCCTCAACGAGCAGGGTAAGATTCT
>CAZAME010000056.1:0-11721 GCA_964486445.1 uncultured Bacteroides sp.
CGGCCTGCTCAATGGCAAGATGCACCTGTTTGTTTATCTCACTCTCGAAGACGTCTTCGGAGTTCACTACCCATCCGCCGGTGTCGACGATGGAAAATTCGCGACCGTTCCACTCAACTTTGCCATACTGACGATCGCGGGTAGTACCGGCGGTGTCGTCAACGATGGCCTGTCGAGTCTGGGTCAGACGGTTGAAAAGGGTCGATTTGCCCACGTTGGGGCGCCCTACTATTGCTACGAGTTGACTCATAAGTGTGCTTTTTTATTCTATGTAACCGAATTGACGGAGTTTATTCTCGCGGTTGCGCCAATTTGGCTCAACTTTGACGAAACGTTCCAGATATACCTTCTTGCCGAAGAATGTTTCAATATCCTTGCGGGCTTCGATGCCCACATGCTTGATTTTTGAACCGGCTTTGCCGATGATAATGCCCTTCTGGCTGTCGCGCTCGACATAGATGACCGCCATAATGTGGATGGCGCCGTCTTTCTCGTCGAACTTCTCAACAAGCACCTCGGCTGAGTATGGCACCTCTTTGTCATAGGTTGTGAGAATCTTCTCGCGGATAATCTCTGTGACAAAGAAACGGGCGGGCTTATCGGTGAGTGCATCCTTGCCGAAGTAAGGTTCAGACTCAGGGAGCAACTCGACGATGCGGGCCATAATGTTTGAGACATTGAAATGCTCCTTAGCCGAGCAGGGGAAAATCTCGGCATTGGGGAGAATCTCGTGCCAGCGATCAACAAGGGCATTTAGGTCTTCCTGATTCTTTACGAGGTCAATCTTGTTTATAATGAGCATTACGGGGCACTTCTCCTTGGCCACCTTAGCAAGAAAATCGGCATTTTTTGTGGGATCTTCCACTACATCGGTGACGTAAATGAGAACATCGGCATCGGTGAGGGCACCCTCGCTGAAGTTGAGCATGCTCTCCTGGAGTTTATAGTTAGGCTTGAGCACTCCGGGGGTATCTGAGAAGACAATCTGATATTCGGGAGTGTTTACGATGCCGAGAATGCGGTGGCGCGTGGTCTGCGCCTTTGAAGTAATGATACTTACTCTTTCTCCGACTAAGTCGTTCATCAAAGTTGATTTACCTACATTTGGGTTGCCAACGATGTTGACGAAGCCGGCTTTGTGTTTTGTTGTCATATTTTCGGGTTTTATATATTCTGATACTAAGTGTATAGAATATAAACAAAAATAGCACCTGAATAGATGCTATTTAAGTAATTTTTACATAATCGCCGTTGTGCTAACGGTGATTAGATGTCCCAGACGATATACATGGCGCCCCAGGTGAAACCGGCACCGAATGCAGTGAGAATCAGCTTATCGCCCTTATGCAGTTTACCCTTATTCTCATCAAGACACAGGGGAATCGACGCAGCGGAAGTATTGCCGTATTCCTGAATGTTGACAAGCACTTTCTCTGTGGGGAAGTTTGCTCGTTCAGAGACAGCCTCGATGATGCGGAGGTTTGCCTGGTGAGGAATAAGATATGCGATATCGTCGACAGTGAGGCCGTTGCGCTCCATCACGGTGAGCGATGAAGTGAGCATATCGGTAACTGCATGCTTATAAACCTGACGACCCTGCTGGAAGACGTAGTGCTCACCGGCATCTACTGTTTCGTGAGTGGCGGGCTTAACGGAACCACCGGCGGGCATGATGAGGAAGGGCAGGCCTTCGCCGTTGACATGGAACACCCCGTCGATAACACCAACGCCCGGCTCTTCAGTAGGCTCGAGCAGGACAGCAGCTGCTGCATCACCAAAAAGCGGGCAGGTAGTGCGGTCGGCATAGTTAGTCATCGACGACATCATCTCGGCAGCCACGACAATCACCTTTTTATACATGCCGGAGCGGATGTAGGCGGTGCCGTCTTGCAGTGAAACAAGGAAGCCGGCGCAGGCAGCCTGCACGTCGTAGGCGTATGCATTTGTGAGGCCACACTTGTGAGCGATGACCGAGCCAGTGGAGGGGAATCGGTAATCGGGATTAGAGGTAGCGCAGATGAGCAGGTCGATTTCCTCGGCCTTGACACCTGTAGATTCGAGCAGACGCTCTACGGCGATGGCACCCATATACGACGAACCGGCACCCTCTTTCTTGAGGATGTGGCGTGTCTTGATGCCTACGCGGGTGGTAATCCACTCGTCGTTGGTGTCCACCATCTTCGACAGCATATCGTTGTCCAGAATGTCTTCCGGTGCATACGAGGCTATGCCTGAGATACGGGCGTTCAGCATAAACGGATGTGGTTTATTAGAGATTATGGGGTAAAAGAAGATTCACAATAATATATAGAAAAGTATACACCCCCTGCGTCGTTATCGCCGCGGGGGTGATTATATTTCTATATAAATTTTCTATCAGAGGGCAGCAGCCTTCTCAATAGCGATGCGGCCGCGATAGTAGCCACATTCACCGCACACGGTGTGATAGATGTGCCATGCGCCGCAGTTGGGGCAAAGTGCCAGTGTGGGTTCTACTGCCTTATCGTGAGTTCTGCGCTTTGCAGTGCGGGTCTTTGATTGTTTGCGTTTAGGATGTGCCATTTTGCTTTAAGAGGTTTTTATATTTTATACTGTTGTGATACTCAATTGTGGTGAAGACCTATCAGTCTTCGGGGTTGAAGTCTTTCAGCGCTTCCCAGGGAGAAGATGCACCTTTGGAGGATGACACCTGCGAGTCCATGTCGATATTATCGATTTCGTCGATAAGCTCGTTTTCGAGGGAGTCGTCGGCCGATGCTCCTGCAGAATGTTTCTTGAGCACGGCGCTCATCTGGCGGTTGCATTTGCCTGCCGGATGCACGTGCTTCATGGGAATTGCGAGAGCAACGGTGTCATAGAGCATGTAGGCTACATTGATATTGTTGTCGCTCTCGGGAATAACCAACAGGTCGTCAGACGAGTCATCGTAGTCATCGCCATACTTCACTGTGATGTGATATGTGGCTTCGATGGGGTAATGAAGGTCATCAAGACAGCGGTCGCACAGCAGTGTCACATCGCCTTCGAGTGCAAAGTCCATGTCATATAGATCAGACTTATATGTCACTGTCAGACGCACGTTAATGTCGGCATCATGGATGTCGGCACTTTCCATATTAGAGAAAAATGTCTTATCAAGGTGATACTCAAATTCGTGAACTCCCTGATTAAGGCTTTTCAAAGGCACTTTAAATGCTGTGAACTTTCCCATAGGAGAATAGCGTTTAGAAAAACTTTGCAAAGTTATAATATATCTTACAAATTAGCAAGCGAATAGACTAAAAAAGAATTTTTCGCCTGTCGCGGATGCTTGTGCCGGCAAAAAAAGATGGCATCTACCTGAAGTCTTACCGGCAAGTGCGAAGTTATGACAAAAAATCGTGGCCCGCAACATTTTAGATGCGATTTTCGCAAAAAATGTAGCGGACCACGTGTGAAATAGGACTGATATGATCAGCGCACTACGACGCGCCGGGCGTAATCGTCGGCAGCTACAATATACAATCCGGCAGGCAGATTGAGCACAGTGGTGCCTTCGCGCGGTTCAACGACAGCATGAAGGCGACCATCAGCAGAATAGACGCTTATGCTGCCTATGGTAAGTCGCTTGCACAGAATATTAAGCTGACCGTCGAGGCAATAAGCATCCCATGCCGAGTAGTCGCTCTCAACGCCTGCAATGCCGGTGGTGCGATAATCGCTGATGGCAATATTGTCGACTTTGTGACGGCCTCCTGAAGCTCGGGTAAGGCGTATGCGGGTAGCGTCGGAGCGGTTAACCGTGAAGGTGTAGTTTTCACGCGAAGTGGAGCCTATAGTGGCCGTACCGCCGTCGAGCCATGTGAGACCACCGTCGGTAGAATATTCAAGTCGCAATGTGCCTGCCTCGGATGCACTCCAGGCAGCAACCTCGACAGTGACTGTGCCTACGCCACCGGTCTTGTCGTGAAGCATTGTTAACGCAGAAGGGGTGCCCGACTTGGCGGTGCGAATATACAGGCCACCGTTCTCCTTGATGACACCGCAGCTCTGTATGTGCCACAGACCCATCGAACCGAGAATCTCCCCTGTAGAGTAGGCCGAGTTTTCACTCTCTTCCTCAAAGTCCTCAAGATAGGAAGAAGCAGCCGTGCAGACACCGGTGATTTCGGCGTCATCGTTATAATAGTCACCGACAGAAGCCCGCAGCGATGTGGTGTATACACCGGCGGCGGTGGGAGCAAAGCGCACATAGAAGCGGTCGGCATCGCAAGACAGCGCTATCGAGGTACTCCAGTTGGTGCGGTCGGTCGACACCTGGAAGGGTGCGTTTACCTCAATAGTGATGTCGGTGTCGATATTGCTTATCTCTACGCCAATCTCCTGGGGCTCCGACACCTCACCTGGAGCAGCCGACAGAGAAAAATCTTCCTCGGAATAGAAAACAATCTCGGGTTCGGGCACAGCGGTGCGCACCTTCACCATAGCCGATGTTGCGGAAGCCGATGAAAGTGTATAGCCATATTCAGTGTCGGGCTGCAGGCCGTTGACAGCGGCGAGTTCGGCCCGGGCATTGACATTCTTGGGATATCCACTCACCGATTTGCCATCAGCAGTGGTCACAACATTAAGCGAATAGTTGCCGCCTGTGTCGCCACCAACATAGCTCCAATGAGCAACGAAGCCGCTCTCCGACACCGATGTGGCAGCATCGACAGGGATGCCATCGACAACAGTAGCCTTCAGATCTACGGTGGCATACACCCCTTCTCCGCCATTGAGGCGCAGGGTGCCGGTGTGGTCTCCGACTGTATTGCTGTTGAATGTAATTGTGACAGTTGTGCCTGCAACAGCATTGGCCGCAGCGGCCGAAACCCGATTTTTATCGATAGAAAAGCCTGCGCCGCTGACACTAAGTGTAATGTCGGAAGCCAGCGATGTGCCCTTCACAGCGATAGAAAGAGATTTCGCCACGCCCTTGCCGGCATTGCCGATATTCACAGTCGATCCGTCGAGAGGCAACTGCAAAGAAGGAGTCGATGATGCGGCTCCCTTCCAAGGCTCGGTTTTCTTATTGCCCCAGATGTGCTCGGCCAGTTCTGGATGGTCGATAAAAGGGTTGCGGTTTTTCTGATATTCATATACAGCGTCGTTTCGGTCGATTTCCTTCGTCGACACGATATCACTGCGGTGCCAGCGCAAGAGCATATCCTGCGCCCAAGCAGTGAAGGCCGGATATGAAGTGCCGTTGAGCATATCGCTGCTCCACGATGATATGCGGCTGTTGTAGCAGGCGGCCATATAGAAATATGTGCGTGCAAAATCGCCTTTATACATGTCGTCGGGCTCAAACACAGTGCCCGAATAACCCGAAACCGTGCTCTGACCTTTCTTGCCGAGGGCGCGGAGGTTGCCGTTGGCAGGCACAGCCACAGTGCCGCCTGAGCACTCGCCATAAGGCATATTGCTGCGCACGCCGTTCACCTTACCGTCGGTAGGATAGATGTGGAAAGCGTCGGACACCATTGGAGAAGCGTCGTTAAACCAACTCTTTGGCATAGAGTGCTCGCGGTTGTAGCACACACCGAGCACCGAGCCGACATTGCCGCATTGTTCCGTGCCGAAAGTCCAATGCTTGGTTGAATACATGTCCCAGATTTTGCCGTCTTCAGGATATACGTCGGATGTCTTGTAGACGGTCCACAATCCGCTGTATGACACGGTGGTATGCGGGCCGATAACCTCTGAAAGTGCTTCAAGCAGCGCAGCACCGCATTTGCCTTCACAAGACTTGTAGTAGTCGACAGGCGCTTCGGCCACGGCCGAGAATGCTGCCGCGGCGGCTAAGATTGAAGCGTATAACTTAGTATTTATCCTCTTTATCATATAATTTATTGATATGTAGATGTTTGTTTATTTCATGTGATAATGCGGCATTAACCTCAGCGGGGCAACGGCCACTCAAACTTGCGCAGCTCGGCCGCCCAACTACGCTCGCGACCATTGCAAAGCCGGTCGGCAAGTGCGTGGAAATCTGCAGAATGGTTCATATAGCGCAAATGTGCTAACTCATGACACACCACGTATTCACGCAGATGCACAGGCAGAAGCATGAGCATGCAACTGAGGCGCACATGTCCGTCGCGCGAACAAGAGCCCAGTGTGCGCTTGCCGGTCGCTACGCTCCACCCGGCAGGCTTCATGCCGATCCGGGCCGAGACAGCACGTGCAAAAGGCAGGAGCACTTCGGCGGCAATGATTCGCAACTGAGAGCCGATGTGCCGCGACACTATTGCCATGGTGGCAGCATCGGCGAGATCAGCGCCGGCGGGCACTGTTACTTCTATATTTATATTATATGTGTCGCCACAAGCACGGCGCGACCGGATGGAGCCAAAACGCCTGCCGGAGACAAGCGAGATTGTTCCCTCGGGGAATGTTATAACCTTTCCGGGGCCCATCATCTGCCGAGGGCGCATATCAAGCAACCGGCCGGCATATTCGTCGAGAAACCGGCGCACCTGCGTCTCAGTGGCACCATAAGGCAAGGTCACGCGCAGTTGCTGACCTTGCCAGCGGGCGCGAAATGAGCGCGAATCGCGGCGCGGCATCAGTAGCACGCTGGCATTGATGGCGGGGTGATGAAAACTATATCCTGAACTGATGGCGGCAGACATGGGCATACTGAATAATGAGAGAGAGATAAAATGCATCAGCATGAACCCGCATCCCACAACAGCTTCTCGCGGAGCGGTTTTAGCCAGTGGGAGTCAGCAACGCGGATGATCTTTGTGCGGAATGGAGCTCGCTTTATTCGCACTGTGGTGCCGGCAGGCAACTGCGTACTCGACCCGTCGAGAGACAGCCGGAAACAACCGGAGCGCGAGCGCGTGGTGACCACGACATGTTCGTCGCAACTCACCACTAATGGGCGCAGGGCCAGTGTGTGCGATGCGATCGGCGATATAACCATCACATCAAGCGACGGCTGCACAATCGGGCCGCCGGCCGACAGGTTATATGCCGTGCTGCCGGTTGGCGTGCACACCAGCAGTCCGTCGCCGGTGTATGTGGCCAGATGATTGCTGCCAAGAGCTGCCGCGCATATCAGCGTAGTTGCAGGGGTGTCGTTGTGGAAGGCCACTTCATTGAGTGCGTAGGGGAAAGCTGGCGTAAACTCCGCAGGGCCATCAACGCTCACGGCAAGCATTTCGCGCTCTTCTATGTGCCATTCCCCACGCGTAATAAAATCAGCCAGTTGCCCGGGATTCTGAGGGAGGGGCATAGCAGCCAGATAGCCAAGGTGACCGGTGTTAATGCCAAGCACAGGCACGCCGCGGCGCCCTATCCAGTGCACTGCCTGCAAGAAAGTGCCGTCGCCCCCAAAGCACACAACCATAGTGCAATCATCGGGCACAACTGCCGTGCGCATGAAGTCGCTGCCACCATCGGCCTGCTCGAGGTAAGCGGCAAAGCGCTCCTCAACAAATAAAGGCGCAGAGACCGAAGCTGCGAGCGAGCGCACGGCGACCGCAATGGCGGCAGCCGACGAATCCTGGGCGGTATTTCCGAAGACAGCGATTGACATATTGATAAGACTTCTTTTGAGACAGCACAACCGGCTGCTGATTACACTTCAAGATAACGAAGAAGCTCGCGCACACGATCGCGGGCCGAGTCGAGCGACTCGTCGACAGGGACCGACACGTCTTCGACGGCATAGCCATAACGCTCAAGCGAGCGCACCACAGCCGACGGATCGGCGCGGTCTATGCGCAGCGCTATACAAGCCCTCCCTGTGTAGTCGGAACCCTCAGGCGCCAGCACATTGAGATTCAGCAGATGTGCGTCGGCATCTTCTACGGCGCGGGCAAGGCGCGACGCACTGTAATCAGCGCGCATGCAGCTCACTACGACAGACGAAGTGTCGCCGTATGCCGGAAAAAGTCGATCAAGTTCTGCTATATAAGGGTCAGTGTGAATCAAGATTAAAACCTCCGTGATATTTGATTGGAGAATATTTTTTGACGTATAGTTTACAAAATTACAAACAATTCGCGAGATTTTAGTAATTTTGGAGGGCAAAAAACATTGCACACCATTATGACAAATCTCAGCGTAAACATAAACAAAGTTGCCACCCTGCGCAATGCCCGTGGCGAGAACAACCCCTGTGTGGAGAAAGTAGCCGCCGATTGCGAGCGGTTTGGCGCGCAGGGCATCACGGTACACCCCCGGCCCGACCAGCGGCACATCCGCCACGACGACGTGCCACGCATACGAATGGCCGTACACACCGAATTCAACATCGAAGGCTATCCCTCGGAAGACTTCATAGACCTTGTCCTCAAAGCCAGACCCGAGCAGGTGACTCTCGTGCCCGATGCTCCGGGGCAGGTGACGTCGAATTTCGGGTGGGATGTAGCCCTCAACGTTGATTTCCTCACGGGTGTCGTGGAGCGCTTCAAAGATGCCGGCATACGCACTTCGATTTTTGTAAACCCCGACCCGGAGGTGATAAAAATGGCTGCCCGCACCGGTGCCGACCGCGTTGAGCTATATACCAAGCCTTACGCTGATTTATATCCAACCGACCCCGAGGCAGCCGTGGCGCCATACGTTGAAGCCTCAAAAGTAGCACACAGCTGCGGGCTTGGCGTCAATGCCGGTCACGACCTGTCGCTTGAGAATCTTGAGTTCTTCCATCGCCGGCTACCATACCTCAATGAAGTATCGATAGGCCATGCGCTCATCTGCGATGCGCTGTATCTGGGTCTCGAAGAGACTATCAAAAGATATAAAGCCTGTATGGCAACTAAATAACCAAGACAACAGAGATGATAACAACAGACATACCGACAGTTGTGGCCGACTCAACAGCCATGCTCGCCACTCAGGCAGCTCAACCGGTGAGCGAAATGTCGCTCTGGCAACTGTGTCTCGAAGGAGGCTGGACCATGGTGCCGCTGGTGCTTCTGCTGGCTGTGAGCATTTATGTGTTCATCGAGCGCGCCATTGTGCTCAAAAAAGCCACCCAGACCGATGATTACTTCATGGAGCGGATAAAAGACTACATCCATGACGGCGAGGTGGAGAGTGCGCTGAAGTTATGCCGACGCACATCTACCCCATACGCCCGGCTGATAGCCAAGGGCATAAGCCGCATAGGTCGCCCGACAGCCGATGTGCTCGTTGCCGTGGAAAACACCGGCAACCTCGAGCTCGCATCACTCAGCAAAGGCTTGCCTTGGCTCGCCACCACTGCGGCTGGCGCACCAATGCTCGGCTTTCTCGGCACGGTTATTGGCATGGTGCAGGCTTTCTACGCCATCGCCAACTCGGGTAACGCCGCTTCGATCGGTTCTTTTGCCGGAGGCATATACACAGCGTTGGTGACAACCGTGGCCGGCCTCATAGTGGGTATCGTGGCAATGTTCGGCTATAACTATCTGGTTGCCCGCATCAGCAAAGTCACCAATCTCATGGAGGCGAAGACGATGGAATTCATGGATCTGCTTAACGAACCCGTGCGCTGACGTCATGGCTCTTAAACGACAGCAAGACATGCTTGCCACATTCTCGATGGCATCGATGACCGACGTAATTTTCCTGCTGTTGGTCTTCTTCCTGGTGACATCGTCGTTTGTCTTTCCTACTGCTGTAGATGTGAATCTGCCTGAAGGATCGCAGCAGACCTCGGTGCAGCCTTCGGCACGTGTATTTATCGACGCCGACGGTGCGTTATATGTCAGTAGTGCCGACTCCGACCCGGTGGCTGTGAGCGACGCCAATCTGCCAGCACTGCTCACCGCTACGACCGAAGCCGCTCCAGACAAGGCTATTGCCCTGTATGCCGACACCGACGTGCCATACGGCCGTGTGGTAGAAGTGCTCAACATAGCTGCCGAACTCAAGATAAAGATGATCTTAGCCACTAAAGCCGCTCCGGCCTCAGCCAAGCCACATCAATGAACCGACTGCGCACATATTCGCTTCTGACTACACTGGCTGTGCTGGTGTTGCTAGGTGTGCTGCTGCATCTGTGCCGCCTGAGTCTCACGCCACCCGAGAGGCCCGAGCGCACTGAGATAGAGTTGCTCCCCGACGAATATGTGGCGATGAACGACATGATTATGCCCCGCGATGCGGGCTATGACGAACCTGCGAAGGGTGATCCTGTGCAGGGCGACGAGGCTGCGCCCGGGCAAGCTTCGGGCACCGATCTGCAGGATGCCGGTGATCAGGGCCCGACTCTGCCGGAGCTCACTACCCCCGAGCCACAGCCTGTGAAACAACAGGAAAAACCTAAGCCGGATAAAGACGCCGCGGCCCGCAAAAAAGAGCAACAAGAAAAGCGCACATCGCAAAATATTAACACATCCGTCAATAACGCCTTCACCGCAAAGCCGGAGTCATCGGTTGGCAACAACCCTAAAGCTCCGGCGAAAGAAAACGGAGGAAACACATCCTCGCCCGCATCCGGGGTGACACCGGGAGCGAAAATTGGCAACGGATGGTCAGTGAGTCACTTCGGTGCCGTCGGCGCCGAGCGCAAACCGCTTGGCACCGTCATAATAGAAGTTGAAGTCGATGCCGAAGGCAAGGTTGTATCAGCAAGCCCAGCCGGCGGCACGCCCCCGGCAGCCTCTGATGCCAAAGTGGTGGCCGAGTGTCTGAGAGCCGCCCGTCAAAGCACATTCAGTCGCCGCAGTTCAGGCTCTGTTCCTGCCCGCACCCCTGGCACACTGACATGGAGCTTTAAATAGATTTGTAACCTCGGATGACACTAAACAGCAGGTTAATATTGAGTTAAGTACCTCCTTTATCTCACAGCAATTAAGCCCTAATAATATCTTATTGATTTATAATTATCTACACTCACAAAAGCAAGAAAGAGCATTTCTGCTATAAAAGCTTTTTGAGCCTTACAGAATTGGTTTTCAGCAGAAAAATCGTTGTCAGAGGGCGATTTTTAACACTCCCTTTGCTTAATACTTGAATTTTTTTGTCTATCTTTGGCGAAATTATACTTAAATCACTTTTAACCAATCTATTTATCAATTTTTATTAACAGCATGAAAAAGCTTAGTTCGATTTTTCTCGGTTTAGCTTTAGGAACGATGCTGTCGACTCAAGTTGCGGATGCGGCATGTAACTATGGCACGTATACCCGCAGCGGAGCAGATCGATTGCTGAACTCCTTTGAACTGACCGATGGCACCCACTCCGTGTCGGTGCCGGTGAATCAGCAAGGCACTGCCGGTGAGTCGCTTTATTTCGACCGCACCGATTATGCGCTGACCACCCTTCCGGGTGTGACTCTGTCTTTCAGCGCGCTGTCTTGGACCGGTTCATGGATGCACGGTTATCTCTACGTCGACTATGATGGCGACGGCGAGTATGACACACAACTCAACGCCAACGGCAAAACCGGCGGTGAGCTCGTGTCATATTCTTATTATGACGCAAATGCAGCCACCAACGGTAAGAACAGTCTTGGCGCGACTGTAGACTACGGTCAGGGTGTCATGGTGTCCACCATGCCCGGTTTTATTCTGCCCGAAGATCTGCCTGCAGGAGACTACAAGGCCCTTTTCAAGATTGACTGGGCAAGCATTGACCCTTGTGGTTCCACAATGGGCAAAGACGGTGGTGCTGCCGTTGAGTTTACCATCAAGGTAGTAGCGCCCGTCACCCGCACGATTACCGTAAAGGCAAATGACGATTCAAAGGGTAGTGTCT
>CAZAME010000057.1:0-11687 GCA_964486445.1 uncultured Bacteroides sp.
ATGATACCTATAATGCCGGCCATGGCGATGCCGCCGATACCTATCAGTCGTGCATAATTACGGAAGATATCGTCGGGCGACATAGCTGCAATCTCTGGGGCATCGTATGCTCCGAGCAGCGGCACGATTATCCACCACACGAGCGCGCTGCCGGCAAATATCACGAAAGCATATTTAAGACCTATTATGTAGCCCAGACCAAGCACTGCCGCGCTAGTGTTGCAGCTGAAGACTACTTTAGCTTTCTGGGCCAGAGTCTCGCCCCAGCTGTAGGCTTGAGTAGTGATGGTTTCGGCCCACCATCCGCAGGTAGCAACGATGTAGTCATAGATGCCGCCTATGAGCGATGCGGTGACAAGCAGCTTGGCTTGTGCGCCGGATGATGCACCCTTTGCCTGGCCGCTCATCAGCACCTGCGTTGTTGCGGTAGCTTCGGGGAAGGGGTATTTGCCGTGCATGTCTTTGACGAAGTATCGGCGGAAGGGTATGAAGAACAATATGCCGAGAACGCCACCGAAGAGTGAGCTGAGGAATATCTCAAGGAAATCGACCGTTATTTCAGGGTAAGTGGCCTGGAGGATGTAGAGAGCAGGCAGTGTGAAGATAGCGCCGGCTACGATCACGCCGGAGCAGGCTCCGATCGATTGTATGATGACATTTTGGCCGAGAGCATTATCTTTCTTGAGGAAGCCCGACAGGCCCACGGCTATGATGGCGATGGGTATGGCGGCCTCAAAAACCTGACCTACTTTAAGGCCGAGATATGCAGCTGCCGCCGAGAAGATTACGGCAAGAATCAGGCCCATTGTCACCGAGTAGGGTGTTGCTTCGGGATAGTCGTGCGCCGGATGCATGACCGGAGCATATTTTTCATCGGCTGCGAGTTCGCGGAACGCGTTTTCGGGCAGCGTCACCGCCTCAATTGAGGCCCTGGTGTCGGCCTGTTGCGTGCTGTCTGTGTTTGCCATTGCGTTGGAGTTTATGATGGTCAATATATTATGATAATGCTTAGTGTTGGTTTATCGGCGACGGCGTTGCGATGATTTCTTCGCCGGAGCTTTGGCCGGTATTGTCAGCGACTGGCCTTCGCGCAGGTTGTCGCCCTTTAAGCCGTTGGCTTTGCGCAGCGCATCGACGGTGACGCCATGCTGGTTTGCAATGCGAGTGAGTGTGTCGCCTTTGCGCACTTTATATTTTGTGTCTTTTGCCTTTGGTTTGGCCTGTTCTTTTGGTTTAGCCGGAGCCGGCTGTTTGGCAGGCGCAGGATTTACCTCGGGTGGGGTTTCCATGCTGTAGGCTGTGCTGTCGGGTGCTACCACAGACGTTGAGTCGGCAATCTCTTCGGGTTTCAGATAGCGGCGTGTGTAGGTGTTGATCTTGAGAGTCTGACCGCGTTTTACTGATTTTCCGATTTTGTTAGTGTTGCGGATTTCGGTTTGTGTCACGCCGTAGCGCTTGGCAATCGAAGCAAGCGTTTCACCGCGCTTGACTTTGTGGTATTTTACTGTTAGCTCGTCGACATATTGTCCTGACGCATCACTGCCCGAGCGACGGCTGCCATCGTTGGGTTCTACAACGGTGCGGCGAGCGTAGCGCGCGGCGTCGTGGGCAAGAATAGAGTCTTCGTTGCTGACGTAGCAATATGCCTGCAGCGAGGGAAGCACAAGCGTGTATGGTCTTATGTCGCCGGGAACAATGTCGGTGCGATACTGTGGGTTGAGTATATGCAGAGCATCCATAGGTATGCCAAGCACATCAGACACTTGCTGAAGATGCACGCGTTTGTTCACGTGCACAGTGTCGGTGATGATGGGTCGGCGGGCCAAAGCGGGTTGTATATTGTGCTCGCGGTAGTAGTTCATCACATAGTTGGCAGCAATGAAAGCAGGCACGTATCCCCGGGTTTCTGCAGGCAGATAGGGGTAGATGTCCCAGAAATCTTTCTTACCTCCGCCAGCGCGGCGCATGGCTTTGTTCACGTTGCCGGGGCCGCAGTTATATGATGCTATAGCCAGCGACCAGTCACCATACATATTATACAACTGTTTGAGATATCTGGCGGCACAGTCTGACGACACGTAGGGGTCACGACGCTCATCGACAAGCGAGTTTATCTCCATCCCGAGACCGGTTGCCGTGGGCAGCATGAATTGCCACAAACCGGTAGCACCCGCTTTCGACACAGCTGTTGGATTGAGTGCCGACTCGATTACAGGCAGATATTTCAGCTCTAATGGCATGCCGTGGCGGTCAAGGGCGGCTTCGAAGATTGGCATATAATAAAGCCCCATGCCGAGCATATTCTCCACGAGCGACCGCTTGCGGTTGGTGTACATATTAATATATGAGCGCACAACATCATTGTATGGCATTTCGATGGTAGTGGGCATTGTGCTCAGACGCTTTATATATTCTTCCTCGCTCACATTCACGATCGGGCGCGAGTCAGCATCTTCGTCAAGCACGGTATAAGTGCTCAGATACCAGTTTTCGCGCATTTTCTGCACGTCGGTTTCAAAACTCTCCGGATAGATGACGGCCGGAGTGCTGACAGAGTCGTGCAGCGACAGTATTGATTGGGCTCGTGCAGGTGTGCATGCTGCTGCGGCCAATATGATGCAGGGAAGTATATGCTTGTTCATTTGTCGTGATTTAGAAAGTTAAGGCCCAGGACAGGCCGATGGAGGGGAGTGTTGAGCGGCCATCTTGTAATACAGCCGGTGCCACGTCTACTGCAAGGTCGGGAGTGATGTCGAAGTGGCTAAGCGACGCATCGACGTATGCATCGACCATAGCAATCAGATATACACCTATCATGGCTATCACGCACAGGTCGCGGTTGCGCCGATAGTAGTCTTTGCGTGTGCGCAACACATTGGTGAGCCATGTCTTGTCGAGGTCTTCTTCGCGAGTGGTGCTCGGAAATATATCCATGTAGCTCTTAGTCGACGGGTCGTTATCCATGATATCGCGATATGCGCGGGTATACTCGCTGAGCATAGAGTTGTTCCACGAACAACCGTAGCCAAGACCGACGTATGCACCGACGACAATAGGTAGTTTCCAGAAGCGTCGGTTATATATCTGTCCAAGTCCGGGAAATAAAGCCGACATCCACACGGCTCGGGTGGGATCGGGGTTGAATGTAGTGCTCCGGGGCTGCCATACGTTAAACTCGGTGATGCCCTCGCGCGGAGCCATAACCACAGGAATAGTGTCGGATTCTATGACAACTGGGCTACCGTCGGCAGTGCTTATTTCTTTTTCCACAACTTCAAGGCCTGCGTCGGTCGGGTCGGGCATGGGTATGTTTATAGAGTCGGGGAGCGAGGCTATTGCAGCAGAGTCGGGCTGCTCGTAGGCAGGGCGCGACTGAGCCGGCAAAGCGGGGGGCAGCAACATCAGCGCGGCAAGCAGGCATGCCGTGGCTTTCTGCCGCAGCGTTGCCGATGTATTGTCATGACGTCTGTGCTCGAATATCGACATCTTCTTTTTTGACAGGTTTATTATAATAGCGATACTCAGAGGCATTGTTTTTGCCCCCGGTATCGGCGTCTATGATTTTAGTCCGTCAAAGATACTAATTAATCTCTCAAGTTCATCAACGTTTTTGAATGTAAATGCAATTTTTCCTTTGCCGGAGGCATTGCAAGAGAACTGCACCGGCGTGTTGAAGGTGTTCTGCAGGTGCTGACGCAGTATGTCGAAGTCGGCTGCCGGTTGCTTCGGCTGTTGCTGAGCGGCCTTTGCCGGTGAAGCGGCGCCACCCTCCTTCAGTTCCTGGGCTATGCGCTCGACGGCGCGCACCGACAGACCGTCTTTGATGATGCGGTTGTAGACCCGCAATTGGTCGGTGGGCGACTCAATCGACAGCAGTGCACGGGCATGGCCCATGTCGACCCTGTGGTCGCGGAGGCCCAACTGCACTTCAGCCGGCAGGCGCAGCAGGCGTAGGAAGTTGGCTATCGTAGCGCGTTTCTTGCCAATACGTTCGCTCAGACGCTCCTGAGTGAGGTTATACTGGTCAATGAGCTTCTTGAATGTCAGCGCTATCTCTATTGCATTGAGATCTTCGCGCTGTATATTCTCAATCAGCGCCATTTCAGTGAGTTCGGCCTCAGAAGCGTTGCGGATATATGCGGGCACTCGTGTCAGCCCGGCCTTTATGGCTGCGCGATATCGGCGCTCGCCGGCGATGATCTGGTAGCTGTCGGGCCCTAATTTGCGGAGCGACAGAGGTTGTATGATGCCAAGTTCGCGAATTGATGTTGCAAGTTCGTTGAGTGCCTCTTCGTCAAAGCTTGTGCGTGGCTGGTCGGGGTTGGGTGTTATCTGTGATATAGCTATATCGTTGATGGTCGATGCGCCGCGGGCGGGTACATCATCCATGGGCATGAGCGAGTCGAGACCGCGGCCCAGAGCTGTGCGTTTGGGGTTCATTATGGTTGTAGTCGTGATCAGTGTTTGCGGTTGTTTGCTATAAGCTCCTTTGCGAGCATGATGTGTGATGTGGCGCCTCGGCTCTCAGCATCATAGAGTATGGCAGGCAGACCGTGGCTCGGAGCTTCGCTCAAGCGTATATTGCGTGGAATCACCGTATTAAATACCATGTCGCCGAAATGAGTCTTGAGCTCTTCATATATCTGGTTGGCAAGACGCAGGCGGGCGTCATACATCGTCAGCAGGAAGCCTTCAATCTCAAGCGACGGGTTAAGGCGCGATTTTATGATGCGTATGGTGTTTAGCAGTTTGCTGATGCCTTCGAGTGCGAAATATTCTGCTTGCACCGGTATAATAACCGAGTTGGCAGCTGTGAGAGCATTCACGGTTATCAGTCCCAGCGACGGCGAGCAGTCAATGAGGATGAAGTCATATTTATCCTTAACGGGTTCAAGGAGGCGGCGGAGCACGTTTTCACGGTCGGGCTTGTTTATAAGCTCTATTTCAGCTCCCGCCAGGTCTATGCGCGAACCAAGAAGCTCGAGGCCCTCGATGCAAGTGGGCACTTGTGCTCCGTCTACGGGGTAATCGTCAACAAGACATTCATATATCGAGGCCGACATTGAGCGTGGATCAATGCCGTAGCCTGATGTGGCGTTAGCCTGCGGGTCGGCGTCGAGGATGAGAACCTTCTTACCCTGAGTAGCCAGCGATGCAGCAAGATTGATGGTGGTAGTGGTCTTGCCTACGCCGCCTTTCTGATTTGCGATTGCAATGATTTTTCCCATTTTAGCAGTGGTATGTTGTTTGTCAACGCAAAGATAATTATTAATCCGTGAAACAATCATGCACTACCATGCTAAAGTTCTGTAAATGTTGATAACTGTCGACTATTGTTAATAACTCTCTCCACTGATGTTCCACGCTGAATGCAAAAACTGCTCGGGGATAAAATACCCGCAATAAAACAGTGAGAGTGCGCAGTTCATTATTCTACGCACCCTCAAGTTATTCCTGAGCCTTTGTATTTTTTATTAGCGGTCTTCATTGGCAGAATGTGGGAATGACTTACCTTTAGCTTCCCACTTAGTCCTTAATTCTTTCATTTTTGATTGCCAATTTTTTATTTCCGACGCTGATGCGCTTCTGTTTCCGGCAAACACCTGCGACAACATGCTGTCGTATTTGTTGTAGGTAGATTTGTCGGAGTTATAGTGCTGTTGTTCCGACATGCTGGATTTACCTTTTTGTCCAGAATTGGAATCATTATTACTATTCTCCACATCATCGCTGTTGGAATGTGTGTTTGCAGAGGCGTTTTGCACAGTCTCTATTGTCTGAGCGGTATTTATCATTGTCTCACCGATTGAATTTAGTGTTCCTGCGAGCTCCATTCGGCGGCGCTGTGTTTCAGCTTTAAGGTTTTTACTATATTGCAGGGCCTCAGTCATATCCATTTCTGTCGTTCCGACCCATTTACCCCATAAACCTGAATTAGTTGTGTCAAGTATATGAGATTTTCTTGTGAAGCCGGTATATTTGTTGGGCATGATTTCTTTACCTTTCATGTCAACAATACCCCAAAGAGCGTCATCTCCAACAGCCTTGAGTGTGAAGATGTCGAATTTGCCGTTGCCCTTGCTTCCGAGTGAAAGGAATATATATTCGCCAATAGGTAGGAGATTATGGATTGATGGCTTGTCGGAATCAACAACTATGGCACTGAATAATCCCAGTATGTCATTTTCTTTTGATAACTGTAAGTTACCCCAATCCATCAAAAGTTGATGAGCAGTGGGTCTTGACAATTCGCCAACAACCAGAATCCCCATGTCTTTACCATTGGGAATGTTGCAGATATTACCAGATAAAGGAGGCACTATTATTTTGCCATCAAGGCCTACAAGCCCTCGTTTGTTGTCTTTATCTTTTACAAAATAGCACTGTAGTGGCTTACCTGACATGTTGCACATGAGTGCAACCTGAGCGTAGTCAGCAATCAATTGGCGCTCGATATCATTTAGATTGGGTGTGCCTTCGGAAAGAATGATTGTCTTTAGAATATTTCCGTCTTGATAAGAATACCCGTTTGTTATGGCCTCAACATCACTGATGCCTTTAAACATTTTTTCTATATCCTTTGTGCTACGTTGTTGGCCAAATGCAGTTATTACAAATAGCAGAGTAATTAATGAAAGTATTTTTCTTACCATGAGATGAAGTTGTGTTTAATTGTGTGCGTGACAAAATTAGCTCTTTTAATTGATACTACAATGTTTTAGGGAAAAATATGATTGACAAACATCATTACAGGCTTGCTGTCGGACTCTACACTTGTATTTATGCCGATTTTTTACAACTTTTGCGTAGAAATGCGCCTAATTTTTGTGATAAGGTTAACAAATTCCTTGTGTGTTGCTATACTTGCCGTAGGGAGATAAAAAAATTGATTGTCTCGCGACAACCAATCTTCGTTAACCTTAAATCTAATACCATGAAAAACACGTTGCAAAGGTATGACATTCTTCAGCTATTTGCAAGAATATTGCATGAAAAAAGCATGCGATTTAACATAGTTTTACCCATGATTGCCGGTTTTGGCATTGCTTTGCCGACAAATGCCGTGTTTTAGGAGTCTTTTGTAGCATTTTGATAATGCAAATTATGTGAGTAACTAATTTTACGAGCATGCTCTATTTGCATTTGTTAACACAAGGCTTCCGTGTCTGATTACTCTTGAATCTATAATCAATTATGCGTATCTTTGCAGCCGCATACGTTGAGAACAGGCACAACACAAACTATGACTGAAATCCGAGACATCCGCATAGAGGATTTTGATTATCCTCTTCCCGACGAGCGCATTGCCCGACATCCACTTGCCGACCGCGACAAGTGCCATCTGCTTGTGCGATCAGCAGCAGGCGACATCACCACGCATGTGTTTGATGAGCTGCCGGCGTTGCTTTCTGACAAGCCTACAATGCTCATTTACAACAATACACGTGTCATCAACGCGCGCTTGCGATTTCGCAAGGATGGCAATGAGGGTGCTCTGATAGAAATTTTCTGTCTTGAGCCTACGTTGCCAGCCGATTATGAGCGCAGTTTTGCATCGACATCTTCGTGCAGCTGGATGTGCTTTGTCGGTAACTCCAAGCGGTGGAAGCAGGGTGCACTGAAACTTCCGGTCGTAGTCGATGGCGTGGAAGTAATTTTATCGGCGACACGTGTCGACAGGGTTGGCAATGCGTCTATTGTTAATTTTGAATGGGAACCGCAGGGCATCACATTCAGCCGTATCATTGAGGCAGCCGGTGAGATACCGATTCCGCCATATCTCAACCGCTCTACTGAGGCAAGCGACTCTGCCGATTATCAGACGGTATTCAGTCATATCGAAGGCTCGGTTGCGGCACCTACTGCCGGGTTGCACTTCACTGATAATGTGCTTCATCAGCTCGATGAGGCCGGCGTGCTCCGCCGTGAGGTCACGCTACATGTCGGGGCGGGTACATTCCAACCTGTGAAGTCTGATGACATCGGGCACCACGACATGCACAGCGAGTTTTTTGCCGTAAACAGCAGTCTTATCGCAGAACTCGCAGCAAATGCCGACAGACGCATCATAGCAGTCGGCACGACCTCGGTGCGCACTCTCGAGAGTCTCTATCATGCGGGATGCCTTATATCCACAGGCAAGTGGGAAGGCGAGGTGCCTCAGTGGTATCCTTATTCACAAGAGCATCCGCAGCTGTCGGTGGCCGATGCCATGAAGGCCGTGCTTGAATATCTGCGTGAAACTGGGGCTGAAACTTTTGTTGGTAGCACCCGCCTGATGATCGCGCCCGGATACACATATCGCGTGGTAGATGGTATGGTCACCAATTTTCATCAACCCCGCTCAACTTTGCTGTTGCTTGTGTGCGCCATGATAGGCACTGATTGGCGGCGAGTATATGACTACGCTCTTGCGGGTGATTATCGTTTCCTCAGTTACGGCGACGCATGTCTGTTTGTCAGAAAGTGACGCTATCGGTGAGCTCGGTCTGATTGCCAGCTCGGTCGCGCACATATATCACGACATCGTGCTTCTTGCCGTCGCGGCGCACATATTTGCCGTCGGGCTTGAAACTAAGCAGTGCATTTTTAGCGTCATATTCAAAGAGCGCAAATTTGCCGTCGATTTCTCCACGATATTCTGCAATGCCGCTCAGATCATCTGATATAATGTAGGCGAGTTCACGCTTTGCTTTGCGTATGGTTGGAGCCTTATTGTCGGTGGTTACGGCGTAGTTGCCGAAGTTAGTGACTTTAGCAATCATTTTGCCATCTCTGTATTCGGCATCTACAGCTGCGTCGCCGCGTTTACCCCCACCTACGCGCACGAGCACATATTTGTCTGTGTCAGAAATTATTTGGCCAGGAATATCAATACTAACAGTGACGCCCTTGTGCAGTGGCACTGTGTTTGAGCTGATATGGTGGATTGGGGTCAGGTATTTGTCCGATCGGCTCACGCTATGGGTGAAGTCGAGGTCATCGTAGAGTGCACCGGCCGGTATGAATACTTCAAGCCCCTTGCCGATGAATCGGAAGTCGCGGTCGTGGCGTACTATTTTCCCTTTTATTTCGCGCGGAGCGATAGAGCTGCGTGTGCCTCTGATGGTGAAATTCTCGCGGGAGCGGTTGCCGTAGGCATCCTCCATCACGAATGAGCATTTATAGTCGCGCTCGGCGTCGATGTTGATGACACCCTGATTCTCTGCGTCGATCATATAATATAAGGGATCGGCCTGAGGCACTCTGGTTGTCATCATCCATGACCCGCTGCGGCGCAGGGTGGGATAGTCGATGAGAGTGTGCACGGCGCGAGTGTCGTCGAAGCTGAATCGGTCGATGGTGCGCCTGTAGACTTCATGTCCGTCGACCTCGAGCGACAGATGCTTTACACCGTATATATTATGTGTGTCGGTCATGCGGTCGTAGGCCTTGATAGCCGGATATACTTTGCCCCATGCCTTGAAAGTCTTTGACACGGCGCCTTTGGATGCCGGCACTCGCGATGCATAGCCTTCGCCAGGCACTGCATAAACGTCGAGTGCGCGTGGTTGCGGCGCCACTTTATCTATGACAAGATTTTTGTAGTAGGGTAGAGGGTCTAAGGCATCACCAGATGCGGTATGCCTTACATCGAAGTGCAGATGAGGACCACCCGAAGAACCGGCATTTCCGCTGACGCCTATCTGCTCGCCTCGGGCTACAGGTATTTCTCCGGGAGCAAACTCCATATCAATGCTGAATGACTCGCGGTTATATTGCTCGGCGCGCACTGGAGCGTCGATTTTCTTAGCGAAAGATTCGAGGTGGCCGTAGACTGTTGTTAGTCCTGTGCGAGGATGTGTCACGTATACCGCACGACCAAATCCCCAGGGTGACACCAGTGCACGACTGACGTAGCCAGAGTCGGCAGTAACGACTTTGGCCCCGGTGCGACCACCGGTCTTGAAGTCTACGCCTGAGTGAAAGTGGTTGTTGCGCAGTTCGCCGAAGTTGCCGGCAAGCAACAATGGCGTTGGTAGCGAGGGGAGAGGGTTGTGCAGATTAGCTACCGCCGGAGATGTCACGGTGTCTATGGCATTGACGGCTTCCGTTTCGACGGGTTTCTGTGTATCAGGTGTTGTTGATGAGCCGCAAGCACACACTGCTCCCACAAAGAGAGCTGTGGCTGCGCTGAGTGATGGCAATATCTTCATTGTCGGTGGTGAAGTCGTGTTTTTTGTAGATTGGTGGTGTATCAGTCTTCGCAGTAGTGTCGGAGCACACGGCGATATGAATTGAAAATCTTTGATTTAGACACAAAGCCCACGTATTTGCCCTTGTCCACAACAGGCAAATTCCATGCTCCGGTATCGTCAAACAGCTTCATGACTCTGTCCATAGAGTCGCTTACATCGATGCGGGCGGGTGGTATAGACATGAATTTGCTCACATATAACCGGCGATAAAGGTCGGGGCGGAACATTATGTTGCGTATTTCGTCGAGAAGCACTACACCCATGAGTTCCTCCTTATCGTTGAGGACAGGGAAGAGATTGCGCTTTGATTGAGAGATGACGTCTACCATTTCCTTTAGATTCATTTCAGGTCGCACACTCAGGAAGTCTGTCTCTATCACGTTGCTGACTTTCAGCAGAGTCAGGACTGTTTTATCCTTGTGGTGAGTCAATAGCTCGCCGCGTTGTGCAAGACGCATGGTGTAGATGCTGTAAGGCTCGAAGACCTTGATGGTGCCGTAGGCTATAGTGGAGACAATAAGCAGCGGTAGGAAAAGATCGTATCCGCCAGTCAGTTCGGCTGTGAGGAAGATGCCCATAAGTGGCGCATGCATCACGGCGCTCATCACGCCGGCCATGCCCAGCAGAGCGAAGTTCTTAGTCGATAGCTCCAGGTCAAAGCCAAGGTGGTTGATTATATATGCGAAAAGAAATCCGCTGAGGCAACCCACATAGAGCGATGGCGCAAATGTGCCGCCGACGCCACCACCTCCGTTGGTGGCCGAAGTTGCGAATGCCTTTGTGAGCACGACCATTGAGATAAACAATATGAGGAACCACACCATTGACCCTTCGCGATAGAAAAGCGATCCGTTGACGATCGACGATGTGTCGCCCGCGAGCAGACCGATGATACTTTCGTAGCCTTCGCCATATAGCGGGGGGAAAATAAACACAAGCGACGACAGAATAACACAGCCCGTGAGGGTCTTCATCCACGGATTCTTGATGCGTTTGAAGAAGTTTTCCATCATATTCATCACTCGAGTGAAGTAGAGCGACATTATGCCGCAGAACAGGCCGAGCAGTATGACGAAGGGTATGCGACCGGTGGTGAATGGCTCGCTTTGAGTGAAGAAAAATTCAAAATTATACCCGGTGTAGACGTATGCCAGTGTAGCGCTTGTGATGGAAGCAATCAGCAAGGGCATCACCGATGCTGTCGTCAGGTCGAGCATCAGTACTTCAAGAGTGAAAAGCATACCGGCAATCGGTGCCTTGAAGATACCTGCTATGCCGGCAGCGGCACCGCATCCCACAAGTATCATGAGCACCCGTGGCGACAGGCGGAAAAACTGACCGAGATTTGAACCGATAGCCGAACCTGTATAAACGATGGGGCCTTCGGCTCCAACTGATCCGCCGACGCCGATGGTGATGGAGCTCGCCACGCTCGACGTATACACATTG
>CAZAME010000058.1:0-11293 GCA_964486445.1 uncultured Bacteroides sp.
ACTACAAGGATCCCGAGTTCCTCAAGAAGTTCCTCAACGAGCAGGGTAAGATTCTCCCCCGCCGCATCACCGGCACCTCGCTGAAGTTCCAGCGTCGCGTGGCTCAGGCTGTTAAGCGTGCCCGCCACCTGGCTCTCCTGCCCTACGTTACCGACTTGATGAAATAATCCACCTCTCTAACAAAACGACACATCACACAATGAAGATAATTCTCAAAGAAGACGTCAACAACCTTGGATACAAGGACGATGTCGTGGAGGTAAAAGACGGCTACGGCCGCAACTACCTCATCCCCCAGGGCAAGGCCGTTGTTGCAACTCCCGCCGCTCTCAAGCAGCTCGCCGAGAACCAGCGTCAGCGTCAGCACAAGCTTGCCAAGATCAAAGCCGACGCAGAAGCTCTTGCTGCTTCACTGGCAGGCGTAGCTCTCACAATCGCTACCAAGGTCAGCGCTACCGGCACCGTATTCGGTTCGGTCAACGCTATCCAGATCGCTGAGGCTCTCGAGAAACTCGGTCATAACGTCGACCGCAAGCTCATCACCGTCAAGGAGTCTGTAAAGGAAGTTGGCAACTACACCGCCACCGTTAAGCTCCACAAGGAAGTGAGCGTGGAAATTCCCTTCGAAGTTGTCGCTGAGGAATAATCCATCAGCTGTCACAGCAATAAAATCCTACCACAGAGGCTGCCCGACAAATGTCGGCGCAGCCTCTGCTTCTTTTATAGACATAGACATTGTTCTGATTTATTAAAATCAGCAATTTTGTTACAAATCAGATACTAACTATATTATTGAGCGACAATTGTTTGTATCTTAGCACAAAACTTTGTGCCGCAGCTAAATAGTGCGGCATTTTGAGCGGAAATTTTCTTACACTTTATCTCTAAATATCAAATTATCATGCATTTATCCGACAAGCTACGCGCCAAAATCACATCGACTCTCTCAGCGCTGGCAATATTGAGCGGTGTAAGCGCATCGGCAGAAGTCACTCAGGCCGATGTGCCGGTATTCATAACAATCGGTCAGTCAAACGCCGACGGCTCTGCCATGTATGACGCCACAATCGACGCCGCAATGAAGCAGTGGTATACATCTGATGCCAACACCGGCAAAATGAAGATATGGTATCGGAGCACTCAGGTGCAGAATCAATCGGCAAACGCGCTGGGAGAAGCTGCCCGCTGGGCCATCGACGGCACAACGACCGATGCACAACCCGGCTGGATGCAATTATGGTATCGCAACGAAAACGCCCAAAACCGCACCGCCATGAACATGATTCACGGCTATGGCACATACAGCACCGGCACTGGCACCGACTGCGCGCAAGGCCGCCGAGGCATGGAGGGAAATTTTGGCAAGGAATTCCTCACGGCAATGCCAGAGTCAGAGCTATATGTACTCAAACTCGGCGTATCAGGCTCATTCATCTCGTCGTGGGCAAATCCACTCGACGACACGAACTGGAAATATTTCTACGAAAAAATATATAAGCCGGCCATCACCGATCTGCTCGCGCAGGGTAAGCGCCCCCGACTTGCCGGAGTATGGTGGATGCAAGGCTGCGCCGACCGCAACTGCACAAGCTCTTTCTATAAAGAGCATCTTCTGCGCCTGATAAGCCGCATCCACAACGACCTCGGTTTTGCCGACGGCAAAATATACATCGGCCACATAATCAAGCCCGGTGAATCGGAGCAGGCGCCCGGCGGCTCGGTGCAATTTGGTCAGGGAGTCCGCGATGCCCAGGATGAAGTGGCAGCAGCCTTTAACTCTGTAGAAATCGTGGACACACGCAATTTCCCCCTGCAATACGAGAGCTCATTCAGCGGCTACCTCCACTTCAGCCACGAGGGAGTCAACGCTATAGGCAAAGAACTCGCGTCGCGCGTAGTGAAAGACGGCACCGACAACTGGGCGCCCTTCTCTACGCCGGGTAAATGGAGCCAGAGCGGCACCACGGCAAAATTCGTGCCCGACTTCGGCAACCCCGAGATAGAATACACCACCGACGGCAAAACAGTGACCGCCACTATCAAATATGCAGGTTTCAACGACGTAAAAACCTACACTCTGCGTAGCGAAGACGAATACCTTGGCCCGGGTTATCTTGACTGCGACGGCACACGATATATGCGCATCGACCGCAGCGACGACTTCACAATCCCTGCCGGCGGTTCAATGACTATCTCTTTCAACTGCTATGTGCCGAGCTGGGCCGCATCTAACAGCTACTACGGCCTTGTCTGTAATAACTTCCGCAATACCGCAGGCGTGCGCTCGGGCTTCGACATCTTCATGGGTTCAAGCTATCAGCAGACACTTGCCAACAATGCCGTGCCCGACAGCGGCTCATCCACACAGGCTACAAACTTCGGCGGTGCATGGATAACCACCGGCTATACCCCCGGCAATTGGGCACACATGGCCTGGACATACAACGGCGTCACCGGTGAGTCTAAAATATACATCAACGGCGTCGCCCGCCGCGAGACCACCTGCCAGCAGACATACTACCCCATCACCGACTTCTGCGACATCCTTGTAGGCGCTCGCTGGGAGCTCAACAACAACCCCACCACCAATATATTCAACAAACTCAAAGGCAAGATATCAGACCTCCGCTTCTACAGCGAGGCTCTCACCACCAATGAAATCAAAGCCGATGCCGATGGCATCGTTGAGGGTAAGACTCTTATTGCCGCCTACGACTTCCGCGACATAAACGGACTAACCGTGACCGACATATCAGGCAACGGGCACGACGGCACTCTGGTAGGCTTTCCAGCATACACTTCCGGCAGCGAACTCACCATTGAGCAGCCCACAGGCGGCAAAGTCACCGTGTATGACAACGGGGCAGAAGTTCTGTCGGGCCAGAACGTAGCCGACGGCACTACTCTCACCGTAATAGCTACACCCAAGCAAGACTACACTCTGGTCGAAATCACCGTCAATGGAGAACCCATAGAGGGTAATACTTTTGTTATGAACGGCAAGGCCACAGTATCAGCAAAATTCAACCGCGACGCTTCGGCCCCAACCTCGGTGAACGTGTTCACTATGAATGAAAACGGCTCGAAATACTATCGCATTCCCGCTATTTGCTGCACAAACAAAGGCACCCTCATCGCCGTCGGCGACAAGCGCGGCAGCGACATCACCGACCTCCCGAACACAATCTCCGTTGTGATGAAGCGCAGCACCGACAATGGCGAGACATGGTCGGAAATGAAGACTATCGCTCAAGGCAATTCATCGACAAAAAAGACCTACGGCGACCCTGGCATAGTGGTCGACCGAGAAACAGGCACCATCATCTGTGTCTTCGTAGGCGACACCGGATTCTTCACATCTATCAACGGCTCTCAGCGCCAAGGGCTTTACTACGTAAAGAGCACCGACGACGGATTAACTTGGACCGACCCCGTGAGCTTCACCGACCAAGTGTGGCAATCGAGCTGGAAAGCCGCTTTCTGTGCATCAGGTGCTGGATTCCAGGACAAACAGGGCCGCATAATGTTTGTGGCTAACGCCCGCACAAATGCAAGCAGCAATACATCAGGAGTATACGAGTATCTTGTATACACCGACGACTTAGGCGAAACATGGCATGTAGCCAACCCCAACGGACAATCACCTGAGGGCGGATATGGCAATGAGTCGAAAGTTGTTGAGCTCGAAAACGGAGATCTGCTCATGAGTATGCGCTACGGATCTCAGCGACGTTTCATGACATCATCGGACCGCGGCGCCACATGGGGTGCCCCTTACAAAGTGCCCGAGCTCATTGAGCCGGCCGGTGGCAGCGGCTGCAACGGCGATATTATCCGATATCCTTCGGCCGACGGACAGAGCCGACTGCTGCAGACATCAGCCGCCAGCACAGCCGAGCGACGCGACGTCAGTGTATTTCTCTCCTACGACGAGGGCAAGACATGGCCGATAAAGAAAAAAATCGTTGATGGACTTTCGGCTTACTCATCGCTCACAGTGCTCTCCGACGGCTCGATAGGATGCTTTGTTGAAGACGCCACCGAAGTATCCGAATCAACCGGATATAACTTAGTATTCAAGCGCTTCTCTCTGAGCTGGCTCACCGACGGCGCTGACAATGGTGGCACTGCCACAGGCCACATAGTGACTATTGAGACTCCGTCGTCGCGCGAAGGCACTCTCAAAGTTTTCAATGGCGACCATGAGGTTTTCTCGGGCCGCAAGATTGAAGAAGGCACAGTGCTGTCGGTTGCTGCTGAGGCCAAGAGCCCATACATACTTAAGTCAATACTCATCAACGGCGAGGCCCTCGACGAGGGTGTCACCACCTTCACTGTCGACGGCCCCACGACTGTGTCGGCCCTCTTTGAGCGCAATGCCGACGAGCCGGTTGTGTACACCTCACCCTCAGGCGACGGATTATCGCAGGCCAACTGCTATGTAGAAACGGCTTCTACAAGCGGCGCTGTGCACGACATAACCATTGCTCGCACCGGCAAAAAGGGCACTAACTATGAGTACGCCGATGACGACGTCATAATCGTCAATCCAGGCCAGACTTTCGATCTCCGACTCCAAGGCAAAAAGACGAGCAATACTTCATACTCAGTGCCTTCGCCTCAGGATCTTCGCTACTGCGTACTCTTCGTCTTCTCCGACTGGGATGCCGACGGCATTTTCGAGCACGAGATTCCCACCAACTCGCGCTTCGCTTCGAAGAAATACTATGGCTACCATGTCAACGACACAGGATTCCCAGGTAACACGCCCTGCAACTTCAACTACACCCTCGACGTCACCCACACCTTCAATGTCCCCGACGATGCAGCGCTCACGGACACCCGCATCCGCGTGATATACACCGAAGCATGGGATGGCAATGTCACCACCGGCAATGTCGACGGCGACTATCAGCACATCAACAAGGGTTACTCTTACGACTACGCTGTTCGCTGCCAGTCAGCTGTTGGCGTCGACGACATCATCACCGACATCGACAATGCTCAGGTTGAGTATTTCAATCTCCAGGGCATGCGCGTGAGCGGCAAGTTACTCCCTGGTGTCTACATCCGTCGCCAGGGCGCCAAGGTCGACAAAGTGCTTGTAAGATAAAGATTCACACAAACCTTTCCCAACCATAAAAGCTGCGCCGACAAGCATTGGCGCAGCTTTTATTTTGCCCGATAAGAGTTTTTAGCTACTTTTGTGACACTGACAACTCACCAATAAACATTAAAAATATATGAAAAAAGTAATCGCCACAACAGCGGCTCCGGGCGCCATCGGCCCCTACAGTCAGGCTATCGACCTGGGCAACATGGTTTATGCATCGGGGCAGATACCCATCAACCCCGCCACAGGAGAAATTCCCGAAGGCATCACAGCTCAGACCGAGCAGGCTATCGCCAACGTTAAAGGCATACTCGCAGAGGCAGGCCTCACGCTCGACAACGTTGTGAAGACCACTGTGTTCCTCGCCGACATGAGCCTTTTCGCACCCATGAACGAAGTATATGCCGCAAACTTCACCGAACCCTACCCCGCCCGCTCGGCAGTGGCCGTGCGCGAGCTCCCCAAGCAAGTGCTTGTAGAAATCGAAGTCATCGCAGTGCGATAAAATACACAATCCACATAAGCCCATCCGCCGAGCATCTATCTCTACGAATCTCTACGGATGGGCTATTTTCATAAAATACCTGAATATTTCATTGATTATTGGGCTGTTTTTCCTAACTTGCGGGAAATATCCATTATCGCACTAATGTCATTACAACTCCTAATACCTTTCATGAAACTCCGACGCCCAATACTATACTTTATACTCCTCGGTCTGTGCACGTTATATTCATGTGGAGATATTGACTCTAAACCCAGTAATAGCCAAGATGCACTTAAACGATACACATTGTGGATCATAAGTCAATATAACAAATATGCTGATGATACCCTGTCATTTGAAGAACAAAGACCTAAGCAGGAAATAACCGTAAAATCACGCACAAATTGGGCTGGGCTAAGTTCCGACATTAAGTACTTTGTTAAGCGTAAAAAAGAAACTCTGGCATGGCTCGACAGCATCCCTGAAGGTAAGCATAAATTCACATATAAGGCTATACAGTCGTTTCTTATAAATGCCGGATTTATAAACAAGCCTAAAGTAATCAATGAATTAGGCGAGCCTCATGATACATTTTATCTTGGTGGCTATCCCAAGCGTAAATATCCCGAACGAATGCTGCAGATCGACAGTTCACTCTGTGTCGGAATATATTCATACGAAGACCCCCGAAGCACTTCTGCCATGAGATACTTCGCTTATGGTGATATAAACAAGAAAACCAACGAACCCGATTTGTATATATTTGATTTTATTATTGGTCAAGAAGACCGCCTCATCGGCATACGCACCTCAAAATTTATAATAACCACGAGGAGTTTTTATTATAAGGATGAGTATGGCTATATAGAGTAACACCACCATAAGAGGATAATATGGAAACCTTAAGAAAAATACCCTCAAATATGTCCACCGCATTAGCTTGCTTATTTGTTGTGGCGTATATCATCGGGTATATCTACCTTATGGGATTGCCATTTGGTTTTAAGTTCTTATCTTCCACCGATCTTTTGCTTATGGAGATATCGGCAATAGTGATTCCGCCTATTCCTTATTATTTTATCTCACGCAGATTGTTTAAAGAAACATTCTCGCAGTTTACAGTAAAAGTCATTGAAGGTGTGGCTGTATGTGTGTTGCTCATTCCAATATATTTATTATTCCTGCTATGGCCACTTTTCTAACGGACAAAGGCCACCGGAAGATCTGATGCTCTCCGGTGGCCTTGTTGTTTCTCGATCAGTTATCGGCGCCGACTATTAAGCCTTTACACGCTCGAGGTAGTTGCCGTTGCGGGTGTCGATGCGCACCTTGTCGCCGATGTTGCAGAAGAGAGGCACACGCACTTCGGCGCCAGTCTCCACTGTAGCGGGCTTGAGGGTATTGGTGGCGGTGTCACCCTTGATGCCGGGCTCGGTATAGGTGATTTCGAGCACAACGTTCATGGGCATTTCGCAGGTGAGCACAGTGTCGCTTGCAGCGTGAACCATAGCCTCGCAGATGTCGCCTTCCTTGAGGAACTGCACGCCTTCGATGCTCTCGCCGGGGACAATGATTTCTTCCCAGGTCTCGGTGTGGAGGAAGTGATAGCCCATATCGTCCTTGTAGGAGTACTGATAGGGGCCACGCTCGATGCGCACTTCGTTAACCTTCACGCCTGCGTTCCGGATTTTGTCGAGGATACGACCTGT
This sequence comes from uncultured Bacteroides sp., assembly GCA_964486445.1. Lineage (GTDB taxonomy): Bacteria > Bacteroidota > Bacteroidia > Bacteroidales > Muribaculaceae > CAG-873. Next base: position 7,310 of record CAZAME010000058.1, read on the forward strand.
CTTAACGTTTTTGAGCTTTGTGCGCACGAAAGCCGGACCTTTGCCGGGCTTTACATGGAGAAATTCAACAATGAAAAAGTAGTTGCCGTCGATGTCGAGGCACATACCGTTTTTGAAGTCAGCAGTTGTTGCCATAAAGAGGTGGTAATGTGTTCTTTATATGTTTATAAAGTGATAATTTCGGTTGTTTGCCATGCCGGATGGGGCATAGCGGGTGCAAATTTACAAAAAAATCTGCTATCGGTCAAGTACTCAGCGTGTGCGCTCCTTGATTATGCCATGGCGGTATGCATATAGCAGGTGACGCAGTTCCTCGATCTGCCCGGCAAGCTCCCTACCCTTGTCGGTGTCGCGCACGCGCATGCGATGACTGCTGAGCTCCACAATTATCTTGCGGCCAAGAATGTCGCTGCCGCAGCGCACAGCCTCTTCTTCCGACGAGAAAGGCTCATGCTGCACCAATTCAAAGCCACGCGAGTGATACACAAGCGTGTAGCCGGCAATGCCGGTTGTGTTGTGATATGCCTTGGCAAATCCGCCATCGATGATCATGAGCTTGCCGTTGGCCCGCACAGGAGTCTCACCCTTGTTGATGCGCACCGGCACATGACCATTGATAATGTGGCGGTCGGGGCCGGTCACCTCAAAAGCATCAAGAATGCGGTCAACGATTTCTTCATTGTCGCGCAACTTATAATACCACCCTTTCTCCTCCACATGGGTGTCTTTGTCGGCAATGAAGTATCGCTCGAAAGTCGCCATCTTTGATTTGTCAAACAAAGGTGAGTCGGGGCCGCACCACAGATACCAGTAATAGTCTATGGCATACTGCTTGTCTTCTGCCGGAGTGTCGTCGTTGAAGGCCGAGCGCATGAGCATACCTGTCTGGTGGAGCAGCTCGCGACCTGAATATGAGCGATGCGGCGCAATCTCCACACTTCGCAGCGAGCCGTCGGCATTAAGCGGCATCGACGCGTGGAAAAGCAGGTTGGAGTTGCAGACGGTATACATACAGCCATGAGTAAACATGCATTTTACGTGTCGCTTCAGCTTATCGCTCACCGCAAAAGAGTGGTGCAACTTATCAACCAGTTCGCGCTCGGCAGGCGTGAGCTTATAGGGGTCGGCCGGATCCACCGTGGGGAAGCACATATCCGTCATCGGGTGCTCGCGCCCTGTGTCGGGGTCGGTGTATATTCCGCGCTCAAAGTCTATGCGGTGCAGACTCTTGCGGTTCTCCATGCGCCAGCGCGGATAACGGTCTATCATGGCACCTTCGAGTTTAAACTGTATGACAGATATCGCTTTGTGCATCTGAGCAATAAGCCGGCGCGTCTTGTCGTCGACCTCAAGCGCAGCAGGGTCTGATGAATCCTTTGAGATTTTTGGCATGAATGCCTCGCAGGGGTCGTCGGCATAAGTATCCATGGCAAAAGTCGCCAGAGGCAGCATATTGATGCCGTAGCCGTCTTCGAGAGTGGTGAGATTGGCATATCGCAGCGACACACGCAGCACATTGGCAATGCAGCAGTCGTTGCCCGCAGCCGCTCCCATCCACAGTGCGTCGTGATTGCCCCACTGCATGTCGAAGCGGTCATAGTTGCATAGCGTGTCCATCACGATGTGAGCGCCCGGACCGCGGTCATAAACATCGCCAAGAATATGCAGCCTGTCGATGCTGAGGCTCTGGATCACATTGCACATGGCAATGATGAATGCATCGGCGCGGCCTGTCGATATTATCGTCTCTATTATTCGGTTGAAGTAACCATGCTTGTCTTCATCAGCGGGCTGCTCATGCAGAAGTTCTTCTATGATATAGGCAAATTCCTTGGGCAACGCCTTGCGCACTTTTGAGCGAGTGTATTTCGATGACACCGACTGGAGCACTCTGATCAGCCGATGCAGAGTGATGTGATAGAAATTCTCCATATCGCTCTCCTCGGTCTTGATATACTCGAGTTTACGCTCGGGGTAATAGATGAGAGTGCATAGCGAGCGTATGTCATCGTCGCGCATCGAAGTGCCGTAAATCTCCTTGACCTTGCGCTTGATATTGCCCGAGGCATTTTTGAGCAGATGCCTGAAGGCCTCATGCTCGCCGTGAATATCGGCGATAAAGTGCTCGGTGCCTTTTGGCAGGCTGAGGATAGCCTCGAGGTTGATAATTTCGGTCGAGGCGGCTCCTATCGATGGAAATGTCTGCGACAGCAGTTCGAGTACACGCAGATCGGTGGTGGGTTGTTGCTGAGTCATAATAATAGCTTCCGGAGAGGTTCTAATAGTCGCAAAGATACAATCTTTTTGGCAGAGGCCCGACCAAATGTCGCGTTTTTTTTGTATGTTTGTATCCGATAACCATCACCGACCTAACACATCAAGGCATCACTCATGGCACCAACTCAGGCTCTCACCTACGACGCCCTCTGCAAGCAGCTTGCCCTCAGGCAATACGCACCCGTATATGTGATTCACGGCGAAGAGGGATATTACACCGATATGCTTCTGCAGAAGTTTGAGGCGATAGTGCCTGACGCCGAGAAAGCCTTCAACGAGTATGTGCTCTACGCCCCCGACACCGACGTCGACAAACTTATCGACCTGTGCCGACGCTGCCCTATGATGGCAGATCATCAGGTAGTTATCCTTAAGGAAGCCCAGGCCGTGAATGCTCTCACCATCAACCGCCTGCACACATACGTTGCCCACCCCACATCATCGACTATACTTGTGATTGCCTTCCGCGGAGCCGCGGCAAAAGGCAAGGACCTGCTCGTGAGCGCCCGCAAGACCGGTGTCGTCTTTGAGTCAAAGAAAGTGCGTGACTCTGGAGCCGAAACCCTTATTGCAGACCGCCTGCGGCAGCACCACCTCACCCCCGACGTCAAAGCTGTGGCAATGATCCGCGAGCATGTGGGCACCGACTTGTCGCGCCTGTTCAACGAAATAGACAAACTCGGCACTCTGTTACCACCCGGGGCAAAAGTGACGCCCGAAGTCGTTGAGCGTCACATCGGCGTGAGCAAGGACTACAACAACTTCGAGCTTGTCGACGCCATAGCCGCACGCGACGGCGCACGCGCTTTCCGCATCGCCGACTACTTCGCAGCCAACCCGCGCAACAACTCGGCCATAGCATCTGCGGCCATGCTTTTCGGCTACTTCACCGACCTGCTGATATGCCAGTTTTCGCCCGACAAGAGCGAGCATGCGCTCATGGAGGCATTGCAGGCCAAATCGCCCTGGGCGATAAAAAAATACCAGCTCGGCCTCACTCGCTATAACGCCTGGCAGAGCATAGAGATAATCGGCGCACTCCGCGACTTTGACCGCAAGAGCAAAGGCAAAGGATCGCGCCAAGGCGAAACAGCCCTGTTCCGCGAACTCATCTTCCACATCATCAATGCACCCGGCAAAATCTACCTCTGAAAGATAAATAATTGGCAGAATCGGAGGGATTTCGTAAATTTGCGGCAAAATCGACCAACAATTAACTACAACCAAATATCTATATATTTTAATTAAGATGAAATTACTCGAAGGAAAGACCGCCCTCATCACAGGTGCGGCACGCGGCATCGGCAAGGCTCTTGCCCTGAAGTTTGCATCAGAAGGCGCTAACATCGCTTTCACCGACCTGGTTATTGACGAGAACGGCAAAGCCACCGAAGCAGAAATCGCAGCTCTCGGCGTGAAAGTTAAGGCTTACGCTTCAAACGCTGCCGACTATGCCCAGACCGAGGAAGTAGTTAAGCAGGTTGTTGCCGACTTCGGCCGCATCGACGTGCTTGTCAACAACGCCGGCATTACAAAAGACGGCCTGATGATGCGCATGACCGAGGGTCAGTGGGATGCCGTGATAAACGTCAACCTCAAGAGTGCGTTCAACTTCATCAACGCCGTGCTCCCCATCATGATGCGTCAGCGCGGTGGCTCGATTATCAATATGGCATCGGTTGTGGGTGTTCACGGCAATGCCGGTCA
>CAZAME010000059.1:0-11233 GCA_964486445.1 uncultured Bacteroides sp.
TCGGCTTTTCCGTCTCCGAAAGTATAAACTCTTTTCATTGATAGGTTGATTTTATAATTAAATAGTTCAATTAAAGTGTTTTCAGATATCGGGGTCATGCCGCAGCGTGTGCCGACGGCGACTCTAATGCGCAAATTTACTTATTTAGTTGGTATAAATGCAAATTTCCTCTCCTTATTTTTACTAAAATCTCTCATATTTAAGATTCATGCGCGTGAGGCGACGTGGTAAACACCATTATGCACATGGCAGAAAGCTCCGGCATCACTGCCGGAGCTTCTGCTTAGTATGAGAGTCTGTTTTTAGTTGTCTTACATGTTAGACGCATTAAAACTCGATTTGTGACAAAGGCGAGGTAATAAAATTTCTATTAGCAACGTAGAAAATGTTAAATAAATGTTAAACCGATTACTGTGCAATGCAAAGTACTGGGCGATGTGTTATATTTGCACCGTCGTTTGATAGTTGCAGGCATTGCGCGCCATGCGCTCTATCGTTGACGGCATGTTAGAGAATTAATTTTGTTTAATGTATAACCGCAACACGAGTAAAAGATGACACCAATAAATGTTGACAATGTTCGGTCGCAGATGCGCAAAGGCATGCTCGAGTATTGTGTGATGCTGATGCTTGACAAGCAGCCGGCATTCACTCCCGAGATTATCGACCGCATGCGGCGAGCCCGGTTGATCGTGGTTGAAGGTACGCTCTATCCGCTGCTCACGAGGCTCAAGAATGCAGGGCTGCTCGCATATCAGTGGCAGGAGTCGACCCAAGGCCCTCCGCGCAAGTATTATTCGCTCACGTCAGATGGGCGCCAGGCACTGGCACTCCTGCGAGAGGCCTGGCATGAGATGGCATACGCAGTTGATGACCTATCGGCAGCTGACGAAGATGAGGTCGGACATAGCGAAAACTAATTTTTTGTACGATAATTATTAAGATATCAGATATTAACGATGAAACGTTCATTCCCAATAAATCTTGCCGGCACGGTGTTTTATATTGATGAAGACGCCTACACCATGCTCGACACATATCTCAGCAATCTGCGCATTACCTTCGGCTCTGAAGATGGAGGCGAGATAGTAGATGATATTGAAAACCGCATCAGTGAGATCCTGTCGGAGCATGCCGGTGCCGATAATAATCGCCCGATATCCATTAATGATGTCGACTATGTGATCGGTGTCATTGGTAGCCCGGAGCAAGTGGCAGGCGGAAGTGATGAGGGTAAAGAGACCGAAACCGCAGATGCTCAGGCTACACCTCCGCCATTTAATTCTCAGGAGCCTGTATATGTGCGCAGACGCCTGTATCGCGACGTCAGCGACAAGGTCATTGGCGGTGTCATCAGCGGTCTTTGTGCATATTGTGGGTGGAGTGTAATGCCGGCACGCATAATATTTGCAGTGGGTGCATTGTGTTTCCCCGTGTTGGTTATCGCTTATCTTGTGGCCTGGATGCTCATGCCCGCGGCTATTACGGCAGAGCAGCGCCTGGAAATGTACGGACATGAGGTGAACATCAATAATATAGGCCGCACGGTGCAGAGCGACTATACGCAGCGTCGGCCGACTCAGAGCACAGAGGTCACCATCAACAATTTGCTCAGCGTGTGCGCTAAGATTGTCCTTGGCATAATGGCTTTTATTGCGTTCCCGGTAGCGATCGCTTCACTTATATTGTTTGTAGCCTGCCTTATCGGTATGATAGTGTGGCTGCTGTGCAGTCCGGCCGATGCAATTGCAATGCTGTCGTCGTTTGACGTAAATATGTCGATGCTTTACTCGCACGGCGCAATGTCGCTCGCGCTGGTGATGGTGTGGAGTGTTGTAGTGTTTATTCCCTCGCTTCTGGTGTTGTGGGGTGCTATAGTGGCGATATTCAAGGCTCCATCTTTTTCGCGCGGACTTATAATCGGACTTGTAGTCATGGAAATTCTGCTCATCATACTTGGCAGTGTGCTTGGCTCAATTGTTCTCTGAGGCTAATAGCCTTGCCGATACTTGCTTTCATCGGCATCGTTGAGAATAGACAGATATGATGTGTAGCGCGAGGCGGCTATGCGGTTGTCCTCAAGCGCCTGACGCACGGCACATCCCGGTTCGTGGGTGTGAGTGCAGTCGTTGAAGCGGCATCGGGCCGATTCCCTGAATATTTCGGGGAAGAAGTGTCCGGTGTCGCTTCTGTCGAAGTCGATTGTGCCGAAGCCGCGTACACCTGGAGTGTCTATTACTGCGCCACCGGCGGCATTACCGGGCTCAAGGAAGAACATTTCAGAGAAAGTGGTAGTGTGCATGCCGGTGTCGTGCACGTCTGAGATCGCTGCGGTGCGCAAGTCGAGTCCGGGGATAAGATCGTTGATGAGAGTGGATTTTCCCACTCCGGAGTTTCCGGAGAATAGGGTGATGGAACCTTTGAGCCGCTCGCGCAGGATGTCGACTCCTTCGCCGGTGCGGGCCGACAGATGCATTACTTCATATCCAATTGATTTGTAGAGATATGTGAAGGCGTCGAGTAACTCAAGATCTTCTTCTTCGGTGAGCAGATCGGTTTTGTTTATTACCAGTATTGCATTCACTCTGTAAGCCTCAGCAGTTGCCAGAAAACGATCGACAAATGTGGTGGAAGTGGTGGGATGAGCGAGAGTGAGAACCAGCACTGCATTGTCGATATTTGCCGCTATGATGTGCGACTCCTTCGACAGATTGCTTGCCCGGCGTATAATATAGTTTTGCCGCGGTTCTATGTCAGTAATATAGCTTGTGCCGTCTGGCGCGGGCACGTCTGACATAATTACCCTGTCGCCTACGGCAACCGGGTTTGTGGTGCGGATGCCTTTTAGTCTGAATTTGCCTTTTATGCGGCAAGACACTACCGAGCCGCTGTCGGTGAGTACATTATATAGATTACCGGCATTCTTTATGACGAGTCCTTGCATGAGATTTCTTTTGTCTTATCTGCTTTTAACGCCAAAATTAGCAATTTGTGCGCAGTATCCCAACAATTTTTTGCGATAAAACATAAAATATTTAGCTATGCACATGATGCTGAGACACAGATTATTGACGTAAATCGAACATACTGCCGCCCAAAAGCGTTAAAGTATTGATAGCGAGAGCAAAGAAATAATTATTATCTTTGCACAATAAACCTATATCGAAAAATAGTAAATATAAAGATATATTGTCTAACCAAATAATTGATTTATCGACATGAACTATGAAACTATCGGCTCTTCTGCAGGCCTCGTATGGAAAGCTCTCAGTGAAGCAGATGCTCTTGGTGTAAAGCAGATCAAAAAAATCACCAAGCTCAAAGACAAGGAATTCTATGCAGCCCTCGGCTGGCTCGCGCGTGAGAACAAAGTGACTATCGCTCCTGATCCCGCCGACGAGAAAGAACTCATCATCTCACTGGCATAATCATCTCCATAAGCGAGAGAAAAATCAGCACATAAAGCCGCGAGCATGCATTCCATGCCGCGGCTTTGTGTGCTGATGCTTTTTGTGTGAGGATCGTGCTGTTTTTTTTTGACATAGTTTAGCATTGCGGACACGGATGTTTTTTGTATTTTTGTAACTATGAAAAATTGTATCCGCCCGATTCTCGTTTTTGCAGTGGTGGCTTTTGCCGTCGCCGCTTTACTCGTGTCGTGCGGTCCCACCAAAAATACCGCTCTGTCGCGTAATTATCAGGCTTTTATAACCCGATATAATATATATTACAACGGCGACACTCACTATAAGGAGACTCTTGCAGAGATGGAGGATAAATATGACGATGATTACTCCCGGCGTCTGTTTCTTCATCCTATAGATGCAAAAAATGATAAAATGGCTGCGCAGCCCACGGGTAGTTTTGATCGCTCGATAGAGAAGGCTCAGAAGGCTATACAGGTGCGATCGATAAAAAAACGCCCGAAGAAAAACTCCAGCCGCAGTTCTGACCCTGCATATAAGGCATGGATGAAGCGCGAAGAGTATAATCCTTTCCTTCACAACGCGTGGATGATGATGGGCCGCTCGCAGTTTTACAACGGCGACTTCGGCTCGGCTGCTGCAACATTCAACTACGTGGCCAAGCACTTCAAGTGGCTTGACAATACGGTGACCGAGGCGCAGCTGTGGCAAGCACGTTGCTATGTCGAAATGGATTGGCTCTTCGAGTCCGAAACTATATTGCGCCGCATCAAGCCTGAGCAACTAACAAATAAGGCTATCAAGGAGGTGTATAATTACACCTATGCCGGATTTGAACTGAGCAGTGACTCGCTTGAGCGGGCGATTCCCTATCTTGAGCAGGCGCTTAAATATTCATCGCGTGCGCAGAAGACCCGCATACACTTCCTTCTCGGACAGGTTTACGCGTCGTTGGGTGACAAGCAGCGGGCTTACGATCAGTTTCATGAGGCCGGCAAGTCGTCGTCGGCTTCGTATCGCACTAAATTCAATGCCCGTATAGCTCAAAGCGAGGTCTACACCGGCGCCGACATAGAGCCTGAAGTCAAGGCCCTCAAGCGTATGGTGCGCTATGACCGCAACAAGGAATATCTCGACCAGGTTTATTATGCAATAGGCAATCTATATCTGTCGCGAGGTGACACCCTCAAGGCTATCGAGAGCTATCGCACGGCAGTCGAGAAGAGCACCCGCTCGGGTGTGGAGAAAGCTCTTGCTGAGGTCAGTCTTGGTAATCTATACTTCGATCGCCGCGAATATACCAAGGCCCAGCCCTGTTACTCAGCGGGTGTGCCTATGTTGCCGCAGACTTATCCCGACTACAAGATTCTGCGCAGGCGCAGTGATGTGCTTGATGACCTTGCTACCTACGCTCAGAATGTGGAGTTGCAAGACTCGTTGCTGCGTTTGGCTGATATGTCGGAGGCCGATCGTCTGGCAGTAATTGACGGCATCATAAAGCGCCTCAAGGAGCAGGAAGAAAAAGAGGCGGCCGAGCGCAAGCGCGAGGAATATTTGGCAGAGCAGAATGCCATGGGCTCAAACCTGCAGATGAGTGGCGACAATGCCCCAAACAGTTTTGTGCTCAACAGCGACAATTCGTGGTATTTCTATAATCAGGCGACCCGAAATGCCGGTCGCACTGAATTCCAGCGCCGGTGGGGTAGTCGCAAGCTTGAAGATGACTGGCGCAGGCGCAACAAGGCATCGTTCAGCACATCGGATTTTGATTCATCGGACTCTGAGGCCGATGAAGATTCAGAGGGCGGTGAAGGCTCTGAAGAAGGACAGGAGCAGAGTGATCTGTCGCCGGAGGAACTTGCTGAGCGTCAGGCAGCTGAGGAGAAAGAAAATGATCCTCACTACCCGGAGTATTATCTGAAGCAGATACCGATGACAGAGGCCGATCGACTTGTGTCAAACGAAGTTATCCAGGAGGGGCTCTATAACATGGGCATCATTCTCAAAGACAAGCTCGAAGATTATTCGGCGGCGCGCGATGCATTTGATCGGTTACTCGCTGATTATCCTGAGAATGTATATCGCCCAGAAGTCTACTATAATATGTATCTCATGTATATGCGCGAGGGGAATGTTGCCGATGCCGAGCAATACAGGCAGTTGCTGCTCAATAATTTCCCTGAAAGCAAATACGGAATGGCTTTGCGCGACCCCGACTATCTTGAGAAACTCAAGACAATGGATGAGCGGCAGGAGCAACTTTATGAGCAGACCTATGACGACTACATCAACAACCGAAATGAGCGTGTTCATGATGCTTTCGAGCAGATGCAGACCGAATATCCCACGAGCCCGATAATGCCTAAATTTATGTTCCTGCATGCATTGGCCTACGTGACAGAGAAGCGCCCCGATGACTTTAATGCCACTCTGCGCACAATGCTTGAGCGTTATCCTCAGGCTGATGTCGCACCTATAGCAACGGCCTGGCTCAAAGGAATGTCGCAGGGCCGTAAGCTGAATGAAGGTGCTTCGAATCTGCGTGGTATGATATGGTCTACACGATTGAGCAACGATTCAACACTCGTAGCGCGTGCCGATTCTATAGAGTTTACCCTCGATCCCGACTCACCACAGCTGATGGTGCTCCTTTTCCCGACAGATAAAGTGCAGAGCAACATGCTCCTGTATGACGTGGCTCGCTTTAACTTCAACTCATTTGTGGTGAAAGATTTCGATCTTGAGCAAATGAACTTTGGCCGTTTGGGCATGTTGATTGTCAAGGGCTTTGATAACACAGCCGAGCTCAATCACTACCGTAGCATGCTTGCCGAGGCCAAGATACTTCCCAAGGCCGTGCGCCCCATAGAGATCTCGCAGGATAACTTCGACAAGCTGCTAAAGTCTGGCGGTTCTTTCGACGAGTATTTCCGCTTTATAAATGCCGAGAGCTATGATCGCACGGAGGACACCGCTCTGTGGGGCGACGAGGAGGAAGCCCCCGAGGACACAGACTCTCCGGAGGAAGAGACGCCATCGCCCCCCGCAATAACGGAGGATATGGACACCGAGCACGAGAATGAAGAAGAGTCAGGCGAAGATCCTGTAATTTCGACGCCTGCTTCGCAAACGCAGCCCGCACCGGTCGTAAATCCTGTTCCTGCCGCTAAGCCTGCGTCTAAACCACCTGTGCCTAAGCCAGCTCCTAAACCTGCGACAAAGCCAAAAGCACCTGCGCCGGTGCCGGTGGCTCTCCCCGAATATCCCGATGGCAGCGAAGGCGATGATGATCCTTTGCTCGACTGATATTAGATGATTTGACACTTCACGACAAACTACCAACAGACAATGACGAATCACACGATACTTTGGGCCGACGACGAAATTGACCTTTTGAAGCCCCACATATTGTTTCTACGCTCGAAAGGCTATGAGGTGGAGACAGCCAATAATGGTCGCGATGCTATTGACATGGCTCGCGCCGGCAACTACGACCTCATAATACTTGACGAGAATATGCCGGGCCTCACGGGACTTGAAACTCTTGCTGAGATTAAACAGTATCTTCCTCACATGCCGGTGATTATGATTACAAAGAGCGAGGAAGAAGACCTCATGAATCAGGCGGTGGGCAACAAAATAGCCGACTATCTGATAAAGCCGGTGAATCCTAACCAGATATTCTTGTCTCTCAAGAAGATATTACATGCCGACAGCTTGTTTTCGCAGCAGGCGTCTAATGATTATCGCCGCGTGTTTGCCGAGATCAGCGGGCAGATTTCAGCAGCTTCAACAATAGAGGATTGGTATAGCCTCTATTCGCGCCTCACATATTGGGAAATGCAGTTGACCGACACCGACACCGGTATGTCGGAGATGTTGTCTATGCAGAAAGATGAGGCGAACACAGAGTTCTCAAAATTTATTCGTCGCAATTATGAGCGCTGGGTGAGCCCCGAGTCTGTGACAGAGGACGCTCCGTTGATGAGTCCGCGAGTGATGCCCGAAAAGGTGTTTCCATTGCTTGACAGCGATGAAAAAGTCTATTTTATCGTGATAGACAACTTTCGGCTTGACCAGTGGCATATTCTGCGGCCGATACTCTCGGAGTATTTCACATACGACGAAGGCCTCTATTGCAGTATTCTGCCAACAGCCACGCAGTATGCCCGCAATGCCATATTCTCAGGATTGATGCCGCTGCAGATCTCAAAAATGTTTCCTGATCTTTGGGTGGATGAAGACGAGGCCGAGGGAAAAAACCTTAATGAAGCCCCGCTCTTAGACACTCTCTTCAGCCGTTATCGCCGCAAGTGTCGTTTCTCTTATACTAAGGTTAATGACTCGGGCGACGCCGAGCGCTTGATTGCCGATCTTGCTAATCTCGATAATAATCAGCTCAATGTCATAGTGCTTAACTTCATCGACATGCTCTCGCATGCCCGCACGGAGTCGAAGATGATACGTGAGCTTGCCAGCAGCGATGCCGCATATCGGTCGATTACAGAGTCGTGGTTCCGACACTCGCCTGCGCTCGAGTTATTTCGCCGGATAGCTGCGCGTGGTGGCCGCATAGTTCTCACCACCGACCACGGCACAATCCGCGTTGACAAACCGGTGAAAGTTGTGGGTGACAAAAACACCAATACAAATTTGCGCTATAAGGTCGGCAAATCATTGAATTACAATAATAAGCAGGTGTATGAAATGCGGCGCCCCGAGCACTTCGGTCTGCCGTCGCCCAACGTATCATCGGCTTATATTTTTGCTTATGGGCACGACTTCTTTGCCTATCCCAACAACTATAATCATTATGTGCAGTATTATACTGCCACGTTTCAGCACGGGGGTATTTCTATGGAGGAAATGCTCGTGCCGGTGATAACACTTAAAGCTAAATAAAACTACGATACATATTAATATGCAACAGACTATCCACATTACATCGGTAGATGATCTTCAGCAGGCTGCTGAGAAATTTGCAGCTATCATGGATGACCGCACCGTCTATGCTTTTTATGGCGAGATGGGTGCAGGCAAGACTACTTTTATCAATGCTCTGTGCAAGGTTCTCGGCGTGGAGGAAGATGTGGCAAATTCGCCCTCGTTCTCCATCATCAACGAATATCGCTCGGATACCACAGCCGAGCTTATTTATCATTTCGACTTGTATCGCCTTGAGAATCTCGATGAAGCTTTTGACATAGGTGTCGAGGATTACTTCGATAGCGGAGCACTTTGTTTGCTTGAGTGGCCCGAGCGCATAGAGCCTCTGTTGCCAGACGACACAGTGCGCGTCAATCTGAAGATTAACGACGACAATACACGCACTATCACGATATCCGACGAAGACTGATCATGTCACAGTCTGTCAGCATTACAATGCTTGATGAGGCCGGCTCCACAAATGCCGTTCTCCGCGACATGACCGCAGCCGGTGCACCGCATGGTAGTGTAGTGGCTGCCCGACGCCAGACGGCAGGGCGCGGACAGCGTGGAAATTCATGGGAATCAGAGCCTGGGAAGAATCTTACATTTTCTGTGTTGCTACGCCCTGAGAGCATAGAGGCTCGTCGTCAGTTCATGCTTTCTGAGGCTGTGGCCGTGTCTGTAGCTGAGGCAGTGCAGTCATGGTTGCCAGCAAATGCGCCGCTTGTTGAGGTAAAGTGGCCCAACGATATATATATAGCCGACCGTAAGGTGTGCGGCATACTTATAGAAAATAGTCTTAGTGGCGCTAATATTGGGTTCAGCATAGTTGGAGTTGGCATCAATGTCAATCAAGAGGTTTTCCGCTCCGATGCACCCAATCCGGTGAGTGTTATCCACTATACCCATGCCGAATTGCCCCTTGACAGGCTCTTGTCGGATGTGTGCAGCCGTATAGTCGCACGTTGTCAGGCATTGCCCGGTGAGTCCGATAAAGTGCATGCCGATTTTCTCGGGCGCTTGTGGCGGCGCAGCGGTCAACATCTGTTCAGTGAGCCTGGAGGCGAGCCATTTTATGCATCAATCGCCGATGTGCGCCCCGATGGCACGCTCATGCTTCAGCGGTCCGGCAGTGATGATCTTTGCGGCTATGCCTTTAAGGAAATAGAAGCCGTGCTCGGGTAGATCCGGGCACGGCTTGATTCTCCTGATGTCAGGATTGTTTCTGAGCTCACTTAATCTTCAAGATAATAGGTGATTGAGGTCACTACTCTCACGTTTTTAATATATGGAGTGTAGCTGTCGCGGTCGTCGATTGAGAACTGGCCCTGAGTGGCTGTCTTTATCTTGCCGAGATTGCTGCCGGAGTCTTCAGCAAATTTGTTGGCGGCCTCGCGGGCGGCAGCAGTGGCTGTAGCAATCATTTCGGGCTTGATGTCGTTGAGACCGGTGTATTCATACAGAGTCTGATACTGATAGTCGTTTGCAAGAGCCACACCCTGTTTGAGCAGTTCGGCCTGACGCTTCATCAGGGCATTGATCTGCTCTACCTGAGACGAAGTCACGGTGATTACTTCGGTGACGCGGTAGCGGTATGGCAGGTTGCCTGAGCTGTATGTCTGTGCGTCTTTGTCAAATACCTGAGGTTCATTGACCGAGATTTCGTCTTCGCTGACGCCATTGTCCTTGAGAAATTTCAGAACCTTGTCGTTGTTTGCGTTAACTCTGTTATATAGTTCGCCAAGGTCATTGCCGAGAGTTGTAACCACCAACGGCCAAGTCACTTTGTTAGCCATGACTTCGCGTTCGGCGAGACCTCTTACGGTGACCTGTCGGTCGCGGTAAGCCATATTGTTGATGCCGGAGTATATAAACCATCCAAGGCATACGAGGCCGAGAGCTATTAGCAGTGCGGGCACTGTCTTGTTGCACTTTTCCATAAGTCAGAAGATATGTTTATAGAAACATTTTTACGGCTTATTCAACCAGAGCCATGCCTTTCTCAATAGCCTCCTGGTTGAGAGGAATGAGATGATGATGACGCTCGGGGAGAGTCTTTTTAAGACCACGCAGCAGTGCATCAAGGGGAACTACAGGGCGAATCTTCAGCAGTGCGCCCAGAAGCACCATATTATATGTCTTGCTGTTACCCATTTCAAGCACGACATCCATGGCGTTGATTTTGTGCACATTGATGTCTGTGCGGCGTGGGGGACGATGTATGCCGTATGGGTCATATATGAGGGTGCCACCTGGCTTCACTTTATCCTCAAATTTGTCGAGACTCTGCTGGTTGAGCACCACGGCTGTGTCGTAGCGGTCAAGCACAGGCGACGATATCTTCTCGTCGCTGAGTATCACGGTGACATTGGCTGTGCCGCCTCGCTGTTCGGGGCCGTAAGCGGGCATCCATGTAGTCTCCATGTCGTTCATGAGAGCTGCGTATGCCAGGATCTTGCCCATGGAGAGCACACCTTGTCCGCCGAAACCGGCTATGATGATTTCTTCTTTCATTGCTGATTATGTGTGAAAAAGTTTTACTCGTTCTTGAGATCTCCAAGCGGATAGTGGGCAAACATGTTTTCTGCCATCCATTCGTTGGCCTTGGCGGGTGTGAGTTTCCAGCCCGATGAGCAAGTGCCCACAACTTCCACTACAGAGGTGCCTTTACCTTCGAGTGAGTTGAGGAAGGCTTTTTTGATGGCAGCTTTTGTCTTGCGCACAGATGCAGGAGTGTGCACGGCCTGGCGGGTGACGTAGCAAGTGCCGTCGAGTTGTGCAAGCAGATTAGATATTTTCAGTGGGTAGCCGTTGAGGTCAACGCGGCGGCCGTATGGCGTAGTGGCTGTCTTTTGTCCCTCGAGAGTTGTGGGTGCCAT
>CAZAME010000060.1:0-11123 GCA_964486445.1 uncultured Bacteroides sp.
CTCGCGCGAATGGGACTACGCACGCATGCGTCGTCTGGCCGATGAAATCGGTGCCATACTTGTTATCGACATGGCTCATCCCGCCGGTCTGATCGCTGCCGGTCTGCTTGACAATCCCGTGAAGTATGCTCATATCGTCACATCAACCACCCACAAGACTCTCCGTGGTCCGCGCGGTGGCATTATCCTCATGGGCAAGGACTTCGACAACCCCTGGGGAAAAACTACTCCTAAGGGTGTAGTGAAGAAGATGTCGGCTATTCTCGACTCTGCAGTCTTCCCTGGTGTGCAAGGCGGCCCGCTCGAGCACGTTATCGCAGCCAAGGCCGTAGCTTTCGGCGAAGCACTGCAGCCATCTTTCCGCGACTATCAGCTGCAGGTTAAGAAAAATGCTGCCGCATTGGCAGCTGCAATGCTTAAGCGCGGTTATAAAATTGTGTCGGGTGGCACAGACAATCACTGCATCCTCGTCGATCTCCGCACTAAATTCCCCGACCTCACCGGTAAAGTTGCCGAGAAAGTGCTTGTAGACGCCGACATCACTGCCAACAAGAATATGGTGCCTTTTGACAGCCGCTCTCCCTTCCAGACCTCAGGCATACGCCTGGGCACTCCCGCAATCACTACTCGCGGTGCAAAAGAAGAATTCATGGAGACAATTGCCGAACTCATTGACCGCGTGCTCTCAAACCATGAGAGCCTTGAAGAAATCGCAAAAGTGCGCGCCGAAGTTAATGCCTTGATGGAAAACTACCCCATCTTTGCATACTAAAGCCCAGCATTGCTCCGTAATATAAAGTCCACCGACTCATCTCATGACAGACAGTCGGTGGGCTTTCTCTCACTCTCCTCCCACCTTAAAGCTATAAAACAACTTGCTGTTTATCATACATATCATTTTCTTTTTTCTCTTAACCACCACTTCATGAAACGACTTAACAGACAACTGCTATGGCTTGCTATGGCCGCCTTCGCCATGTCGGCCACAGCTCAAAACTATGCGTGGCCCGAACAATATGAGGGCGTAATGCTTCAAGGATTTTACTGGGATTCCTACACCGACACACGTTGGACTAATCTCACTGCAAAAGCCGACGAATACAGCAACTACTTCTCGCTGATATGGATTCCAAACAGTGGCTACAGCGGTGCCGGCAACAACATGGGCTATGCCCCGCAATACTGGTTCAGCAACCACAACTCGTCTTTCGGCACCGAGGGCGAACTCCGCTCAATGATTACAGCGTACAAAGACCGTGGCACAGGCATCATCGCCGATGTTGTCATCAACCACCGCAATGGTGTGACCAACTGGACCGACTTTCCCTCTGAAACATGGCGTGGACAAACGTGGCATATTGGCCCCGATGGCATCTGCTCGACCGACGAGGTGCGTAACCAGAGCGGACAGCCAAAACCCACAGGTGCCCCCGACACCGGCGATGACTTCAATGGCGCTCGCGACCTCGACCACACAAATGCCAATGTGCAGAACAATTGCAAGAACTATTGTCTCTTTCTGCTTCAGGAACTCGGGTACGCCGGTTTCCGCTACGACATGGTCAAGGGATATGCAGGCCAATACACCCGCATATATAACGAATATGCTAAGCCTACATATTCTGTCGGCGAATACTGGGATGCATCATACGACAAAGTCACTGCATGGATAGATGCCACCGGCAAACAATCGGCCGCCTTCGATTTTCCTTTTAAATATGCTGTCAACAAGGCTTTCTCCACCGGAAACCTCACCGAACTGGTGTGGAACGCTTTAGGCATAACTCCTCAACCTGCCGGCTTGATACACTATGGCTACGGGCGCTATGCCGTGACTTTTATCGACAACCACGACACATATCGCGACGCTAGTGCCTTTACCGGCGATGTTGTAGCTGCCAACGCATTCATGCTGTGCTCACCCGGCACCCCATGTGTATTTCTGCCTCACTATAAAGCCCATAAGCAGGAGTTGCAGCAATTGATTAACGTGCGTAACTCAGTGGGATTGCACAACTGCAGCGAGGTGAAGGTTGTGAAATGCGCCAAAGACTGCTACATGGCAGTTGTCAAAGGCTCAAAAGGCGAACTCGCCGTGCGCATAGGCAGTACTGCCGATACTCCCGACAACTACGATAGCAATGACATTGTAGCCAAGGGCGACCAATACTGCGTGTGGAGCAAAACTGAGATAACAGGCACCGTCACCGACCCCGAAGAAGAAGAGCCCGTAAACATGCCGCAACAGATGTATCTCATAGGCAACGTAGAAGGCTCTCACTGGTCAACACAAACTCCGGTGGAAATGGTACGCGAGGGCAACGCCTTCTATGCACGTAACGTGAGCCTTACCCCGGCATCCGGAGAAACCAAGGCATTCTTCAGTTTCATTACATGCAAGGGCGCCGACTGGAATGCCGTAAACTCGGCCGACCGATATGGTGCACTGTCAAAAGACGCACCAGTCACCAAAGATCAGCAGGTAACATTCACAAAGTATGCTGTAAACGTCAATGCATCTTCGGCAGCATCATGGAGCGTCGCACCAGGGCGATATGACATCGTAGCCGACTTCAACACAATGAAGATGAGTGTGCACGATGCCGGTACGACCGACATTGAAGACATTCCCATCGACACAAACAATCGTGCTGAATACTACACTCTGCAGGGCCTTCATATTGCTCACCCCACAACAAGCGGCATATATATTGTGCGCACAGGTCACAAAACAGAGAAGAGATATATCAAGGTAGAATAGCGCATATTTATTCCTCCATAATACCACGAAAGCCGGAATTTTCCTATTATGAAAAATTCCGGCTTTCGTTATAAGAGCCACACCAAAGGATGCGATGAAACTCCGATAGACAGGATTTGAGTGCTCACTGCCCTTTGTAATCCTCCGGTCGTCAAAGACACCTCTCGCGAGGTCGAGGCCCGCCATCAGACAGTTACGCTTGTCTCGGTATTTCACTAAAATTTGATGAGTTTCCCAATCAACTTTGATGTGGTAGAAGGTGATTCTAAAACTTTGATTGAGCAAGCACCTCTCTCGGTGCTTTGTTATTATAACACAAAGATAATGGCAAGGGTTCAATTATCCAAATTTTTGATACAATTTTATCTTCCGAAGAAACTTTTTCGGATAAACGTAGCCGCATTCAAAAAAAAGAAGTATTTTTGTAATTCGCAAGTATCTTGTATAGCACACAGAAAAAGATTCTCTTATGATAAAAGCAGCTCTCGAAAAAGTTATCAGCGAAGACTTGGCCGATATATGGTCTATTCTCGATGGCGAGGAGAAGCGCCGCATCATAGATGCATTCTCAATACACACATTCAAAAAGAATCAGATTATTTATGCTGAAAAAGAAACCCCTGAGTATCTGTGGTGTCTGCTTAAAGGCAAGGTGAAGCTATACAAAGAAGGTATCGGGGGGCGAGCACAAATCGTGCGACTTATCCGCCCCGTGCAATACTTCGGCTACAGGGCATATTTCGCCAACGAGCCTTATGTGTCGAGTGCTGCTGCGTTTGAGGCTTCTACTCTTGGTTCATTACCCATGTCTCTTGTCAATGACCTGATAAGAAACAACATGGAGCTCGCATTTTTCTTCATTCACGAACTTGCCCGCAATCTCGGCGACTCAGATACTCGCACCGTAAACCTTACTCAGAAACACATCCGCGGTCGACTGGCTGAAGCTATCATCGTGCTTCTCGACAGTTATGGATATGAGCAAGATGGGCAGACACTCAATATCTACATGGGTCGTGAAGACCTCGCAAATCTATCTAATATGACTACGGCCAATGCTATCCGCACCCTCTCGGGCTTTGTGACAGAGAAGCTCCTCATTGTCGACGGCCGACGCATAAAAATCCTCAAAGAAGCAGAACTCCGCCGCATCAGCAAATACGGTTGATGTAACGTGTCTTTCTTCTCGTCATTGAACACCGAGAACACCACCAGTCCTGCATATTCAATGCCATAAAGCAACTTGACGTTGCAGCTACTTCTATAGATATTATGTTATTTACGCTTGATTTTGCCGGTGGCTGTGTGCTCTATAGTTTCTACTCGCTTGATAATTTTTGGCACTTGATAGCGAGTTAGCTCCCGGCGGCAGATATTTAGGATCTCTTCATCAGAAAGATTGCCCGAAGCACGGTCACACACAAGTGTCACGGCACTACCCCACTTATCATGCGGCGTGGCAGTGATGTAAAATTCTCCCGGCAAATATGCTGCCAACCGGCTTTCGATCTCTTCGGGATGTATTTTAACACCACCGGAATTGATAACAAAATCGCGCCGACCAAGCCATATAAAATGCGTGGAGTCTATCAAGGACACCACATCATTGGTCTGCAATTCTCCCCACGAATACAGAGGAGAAACAATGCGCAGACAGTCATCGGCATCAATAGCGAACTCAACGCCGGGCATTGCCTCATAAACCGGTTGACCAAGCGGGCGCAGCGCAACATGGCTACATGTCTCCGTCATTCCGTAGGTAGCACAAGCCCGATACCCGGCAGTGAGCATAGCTTTCTCAACCGATGGATCAAGAGGTGCACCCCCTATTATATAGTTATCAACACGCAATGCAAGCGACACATCAGCCAACAAATGCGGCACCTGAGCAGGCACAACAGGCACAAGCTGCAACTGCGGCAGCCCCACAGCTGCAGACATCGGAGTCAGCGACGGCCGCTCGACGTATAATGCGCAGTCTGCCAAAAGCGCCCTTACAACCATCATCTTACCAGCGATATAATCGACAGACAAAGGCATAAGCAAGGCTGACGCAGAATCAAGCCCGAAGCGACGGTTTGTAGCCCGAGCACTCACCTCCATATCACTCTTGGGCAGGTGCACTGTCTTAGGCTTTCCAGTAGAGCCAGACGTATGTGCTTCAATATATGGTTCGGGCGATTCCCACTCACGTAGGAACTCCTCTACTGCCGCAATATCGTCACCAAAAATTCTCATTGCCAGGGCAATGTATCTGGTATTTTCCACTCTGCCGCAGGATTATATGACAATTGGTCGCCTCGCAACTCTATAGGTGAGGCAAAATTATTGTCATATAGCGCCCCGGTGCCCAAGCCTTGAGGCATATCTGGCGAAAAACATGAAACCCACTGGGCTATAGCGTTAAGACCTATATCAGACTCCATAGCCGAAGTCGCCCACCACCCTATACCTCGCTCGCGAGCAAGCGAAATCCAGCGGTTTGAGGCCTGGAATCCGCCACATAGAGCAGGCTTGAGTATGATATATGCCGGCATAATTGCATCGAGCAGGCGGGCTTGCGCATCATAGCGGCGGGCACCAATTAGTTCTTCGTCAAGAGCAACAGGTATAGGAGAATTTTTGCATACTTCCGTCATAAGACCGGTCTGACCAGCCTTAACGGGCTGCTCTATAGAATGAATGTCAAACCTTGCCAACATATCAAGCTTACGGTAAACATCGGCAGCCGAGAAGGCACCATTGGCATCAAGTCGCAGTTCTATTCGGTCGGGCCCCCATGCACTACGCACATAACGCAGCAAGTCGAGCTCGCGGTCGAAATCTATACCACCGATTTTGAGCTTCACGCAACGGAATCCGGCATCAAGTTTCTCTGATATTCGCTTCATCATCAGCTCGGCATCACCCATCCACACAAGGCCGTTGATGGTTAACGACGATTCGCCTCTGCTCCACGCTCCCGGATAAATTATGCGCCGACCACCATGCCGCAAGTCTTGCAGGGCCGTTTCTACACCGAAAGCTATAGAGCTCATGCCTATATCTTCGGGATCAGTCAGAGCCACGATGTCGCGGCACACTCTGGCTAATGCAAGCTCATAATCACTGCGGTCATCAGCACTCAGACCACGGAAGAGCGCACACTCGCCAAGCCCGAATATCTCCGGCTCAGTGTCATCAAAAACCTTGATGAGCCACGTGTCTTTATGATGCATCACTGCGCGCGATGTGCGTGCCTCAAAACGCAAGTCAAGACGATATGGACAATATTGTGCCTGCAACATAGCAGTTATCGGTTATCAGGGAAACTGAGGAAAACTGTCGAAATCGGGGTCGCGCTTCTCGAGAAATGCATTTTTGCCTTCCTGCGCTTCATCCATCAGATAATACATGAGTGTGGCATCACCGGCAAGCTCCATGATGCCGGCCTGACCATCGAGTTCGGCATTAAGGCCTCGCTTAATCATGCGGATTGCAAAGGGGCTGCGCTTCATTATTGTCCGGCACCAGTCGACCACTTCGTCTTCAAGGCGATCGAAGGGCACAACGCAATTCACCAGGCCCATCTGCAACGCTTCGGCGGCTGTATATTGCCGGCAGAGATACCAAATCTCGCGGGCCTTTTTCTGACCTACACAACGTGCAAGGTACGAGGCACCAAAACCCGCATCAAAGCTGCCAACTTTCGGTCCGGTCTGTCCAAATCGAGCGTTCTCCGAAGCGATAGATAAATCACAGACAACATTGAGCACATTGCCGCCACCGATGGCATAGCCATTGACCATGGCTATGACAGGCTTGGGGATCGAGCGGATCACCCTGTGAATATCAAGCACATTAAGGCGTGGCACACCCTGCGAGTCACTGTAACCGCCGCGGGTTTTGTAGTGCTGATCTCCACCCGAACAAAATGCCTTGTCGCCGGCTCCGGTGAGCACGATGACGCGCACCGACGGAGTCTCACGGCAATATGCAAGGGCATCAAGAATCTCGGTGTTGGTGAGTGGCCTGAATGCATTATATACTTCGGGGCGATTGATTGTGATCTTGGCAATACCCTCGAAACTCTCAAAAAGTATGTCGGTGTATTGCTTGATTGTTGTCCATTTGCGCATAGCTGGTATGAATGTTTATGTTATGATCTTTGTATCTGATTATATTTTCTGACGGAAATAGTCACGGAGAATAGAAGCCGACTCCGGGCCGGGAGTTATCACATTCATGATTGCCGGCATTGCCGAGTTGGTGTCGTAGAAGGCCTCGACAACAGAGGCAAAATCTTCTTGACTCGTGACTTCGTAATATCTGAAACCATAAGCGTCTGCAAGTTGTCGGAGTGGCAAACGCACATCCGCCACAAAATAGCGATCGAGTTCAGCAAGTGAAGAGGTCGACTTGATGAATCTGAAAATGCCCCCTCCTCCATTATTCAGAACTATCATGCGAAATCTCGCCGGAATTTCGGCAATGGCGAATGCCCCCATGTCATACTGCGCACTCATATCACCTGAGATTAACAAGGTGAGTCCGTCGTATGCTTTTGCTGCGCCTATAGCTGTAGAAGTAGAGCCGTCGATGCCGCTAACACCGCGGTTGCAATCAATGCGGTGTATATGATTATAAGGAAACAATTGCGCGTATCTCACCGCGGTGCCATTTGACAGTTGCAGATTGCAACGTCGAGGAATTGACTGCATTATCAGTCGCATTGCTATGAGATCGCTCCACGGTTGCCGAGCGCAAAACTCATTCTTTACGGCAACGGCCCTGGAGCTGTACTGTTTCCACATTTCGCCATATTCACTCGGAGCATGGAGTGTGGCGGCTGCCTTGACGAGCCCGTGAAAAAATACCTCGGGGCGCATAATCACTCTGCGCTCAAGACTCTGGAAGCAGTCGATGGCATTATCGCTGACACCCACATGCCAATGGCGCACCCGGCGCACACCATCAACCGGGCGAAGCCACTGCTTGACCATACGCGACAATATCGCTCCTCCAAATGTTATAACAGTGGCGGGCAGCATCTGCGTGCGCTCGTCATTAGTCATAGCGGTCAAGGTGGCATCTATTGCGGCTACGGCGTGCGACGCCGGAGACAACCGTATATTACTCTGTGCCTCAGTCATCACCACTACATTGGGCAATGTTGACAATCGCGACAAGTGGTTATTGAGGCGGTCTGACGGTTCACCGAATCCGGCAATAATCAGCACGTTGCCTCGCTCAGACAAATCAGAAGCAAGTTCTCGTGCCTGTGCAAGCTTGAGTTCTTCCGAAGCACCGACCACATCTATAGCCCGCACCGGCTCAGCTGATACTTCAGCAAGAGCCGACAGAGGTTCGTCGATCTGCACATTAAGATGCACCGGGCCACGGGGATATAATACAGCCATATCTATGGCATCATTGATTGTGCGGTTGACAAGCCATTGCAGATTATATGTCTCTGCCGCTGCCGGCAAATTATAGCTGTGTTTGACGATGTTGTCAAGTGCGCGAAATTGACGGATTGTCTGACTGTCGTCTTGATCTATCCACTCGGCAGGGCGATCTGCCGATATCACAATGAGCGGCACTCGTCGATAATAGGCTTCTGCCACAGCCGGGGCCAGATTGAGTAACGCCGTGCCGGAAGTGCACATTACAGCAACAGGTCGACCCGAGATAAGAGCCCTGCCAAGAGCAATAAAGCCGGCAGTTCGCTCATCAATAACGACATCTACCGTGAATAGTCCTGACCTGTTTACAGCCACAGACAATGGTGTATTTCGTGAGCCTGGAGACACTACTACTTCATGCACTCCATGGGCTGCAAGTAGAGCTGCAATCTCGGCACAAGTCTTATTCGATGTTGTCAGTTGCGTCATCTGTGATTCTATTATATGCCGCCGCAAACCCGGCAGGCCGATAAGTGTGCCACAAAATTACAAAAAAAGCACGGGGACATCAATACAAACTGGATATTCACCCGGAGAAGTGTGCGTTTTTTTGCGTAATTTTGCCGAATACTAAGCCTATAATTATGAATAATCTTAAACAGACCCAATATACTCCACACGCCGAGAACAATGCCAGGCGTCAGCGCCGCCGCAAGATGTGGATCACAGTAATCGCAGTTATAATACTGCTTTTGCTTGTTATTTTTGCTTGGAAACGTCTTGCCGCTCAAGACTGCGATGTTGCCTATCCTGAAGGCTTAACACCAATTGGCCCGACTGTAGAGCAGCTTATGCAGGTAGACATGCCTGCTGATGTGCCAAACTTCACAAAAGAATACTCGGCCATGACTATCGCATTTAATCCTCAGGAGCACGTGCCAAACTATGTGTGCTGGGAGCTGACTCGCGGAGAAATCGGCGGAAGCGCCACACGCAGCAAGAATTTTTATCCCGACGATGATGTGCCGGGATGCGCCACTTTAGCAGACTACAGAGGCTCGGGATATCAGCGCGGACACATGATGCCCGCAGCCGATGCAAAATTTGATGCCGGTGTAATGAGCGAAACTTTCTACCTGACTAACATGTGTCCGCAAGTCGGTGCTCTCAACGCGGGTGCTTGGGGAAGCCTTGAAGAGAAGTGCCGCAACTGGGCCGCACGCGACAGTGCAATCATCATTATTGCCGGTCCTGTCCTCACCGACAGGATAACAGATCGCATCGGCGACTCGGGCGTAGCGGTGCCCAAGCGCTTCTTCAAGGTTATACTTGCCCCTTATGCCAATCCACCCCGCGCCATAGGATTCATTATGCCTAATGCAAAAGTGCCAGGCGGCATGGAGGCTGCAGCCGTGAGCGTTGACGAAGTTGAACGCATTACCGGGTTTGACTTTTTCGCTGCGTTACCCGATGATATTGAAGACCGGGTGGAGAGCGAATGTAAATTTCAATATTGGAGCAGACTCAAATGATAAACAACGACACAATTTGCGCAATATCCACACCTCCTGGCATCGGCGGAGTGGCTATGATACGCGTCTCAGGTGAAAATGCCATGTCAATCGTCGACACCGTATGGCGCGGAAAACAACTGCAAGAAACTCCGGGCTATACGGCGCGCTTCGGCACCATCATCGACGATATCGACGCACAACCCGGAGAACCTCTCGACCAAGCCGTATGCGTGGTGTATCATGCCCCCCACTCTTTCACCGGAGATAATGTCGTAGAAATTTCGGTGCACGGCTCGCAATACGTGCAGCAACGCCTGCTTCAGCTACTTATAAAGCACGGATGCCGATTGGCGGGTCCTGGAGAATTTACACGCAGGGCATTCGCTGCCGGCAAACTCGATTTGGCTCAGGCCGAAGCCGTTGCCGACGTAATCGCATCGTCTACTAAAGCTGCTCACCGACTGGCCGTCAACCAAATGCGCGGCTCATACTCACACAAAATAGCCTCGATGCGCGACTCTCTGCTCGAGCTATGCACATTGCTCGAACTCGAACTTGATTTCTCGGAAGAAGAGGTAGAGTTCGCGTCACGCGCCAAACTGCTTCAACTTGCCGAAGACACTGCCTCAAACATTTCAGCTCTTTGCGACTCATTTTCTCGCGGTAACGCAATAAAAAACGGCGTGCCCGTAGCAATCATCGGTCATACAAATGCTGGAAAATCAACACTTCTCAACACCTTACTCGGCGATGAACGCGCAATCGTCAGCGATGTGCATGGCACAACCCGCGACTTCATCGAAGACACAGTGCTGATAGGCGACACCCTCTTCCGCCTCACCGACACCGCCGGCCTTCGTGAAACCGCCGACACAATAGAAAACATAGGTATCGAGCGCGCCAAAGCCCGTGCTGCAAGTGCTCGCATAATTATTTGGCTGATTGACGGAAGCGCCTCTACCGAGACGACTTCTGCCGAAATCCCCACCATCTCGCAACTGCTTGCCACAAACGATGGATGCACTGTAATACCCGTCATAAACAAAAGCGATGTAGCCACCGACCAAAATATCAGTGCACACATCAGCGCAACCACACCTGTGTGTGATGAAAAAGCCATCATTATCAGTGCCAAAAACAGCAGCGGCATCGAGGCACTAAAAGAAAGACTCACACAACTCAGTGGTAGTGACGCCATTGAAGCCGGAGACATCCTCGTGACGAATGCCCGACATTACGAAGCACTCTCGCACGCCTCTGCATCAATATCTCGCGTAATCGACGGCCTGCGCACCAACCTCCCCGGCGACCTCATCGCCCAAGACCTCCGCGAAACCATCGACCACCTCTCTGCCATAACCACCCGCGTCACCTCCACCGAAATCCTCCACACCATCTTCTCCCGCTTCTGCATCGGCAAGTGATTAGTAATTACTAACGATTATAAAATCTCACATTCTATAA
>CAZAME010000061.1:0-10813 GCA_964486445.1 uncultured Bacteroides sp.
CACATTTCTTGCAATTGAAAAAGTAATTCTTGCTATGTACTATTAAAACAATGTGGGATGAAAAAGGTTTGATGTGAGGCGAAATTTTTTTGATTTTATCGTATGATTATTTTTCTTGCTGTTCCGTTGGATTGCCAGATGTAGATGCCAGACATGACGTCGGGCCAGTCTGCCCAGTTGATGCCTTTGGCGATCAGTAGTCCGCTAATTGTGTATAGATTGCCGACAGTGTCGCTATCTATGCTGATGTCGTGAATATCAGTGGCCGCGTCTTTGTCGGGAAAGACGAATAGTGAGGGGAACCAATAGTTTGAGATCATATCGTATTGATTCAGCAGATTACCACGGCTGTCGTATCTGCGAGTTATATACGTGGGATCAACAAATTTGTGGAAGAGGGAAGCATATATCTCATCGGTGTGCGGGTCTATGCCGAAAGAGCAACCGTAGACGTGCCAGTCGCCGTCTTCTTCGGAGAAATCGAGTATTTTCTCGACCTTGCGGCTATCGATATCAAATTTGTATACCCGGTAGTTGGTAAACCAACTATTGGGACCTCCGCACCAGTAAAGTGTGTTTGTAACTGAAGAAGCGCAGATGGGGTCGGGAGTCCAGGCATACCATGAATTTGACGGTGGATAGATGTCATTGCCGTCGATGCGTATGATCTCGCGTTGAAGAGTCTGCGGGTCAATCTTCACAATATAAGGCTGAGTAGCGCCGGTGCCCTGAACGTTCTTGGCAACGGAGTGCCACAGGCTGCCATCATGTGCTCTGACAATTGTGGAGCCAATGCCTGATGTGTTGCGGGGTCTTGTGCCGGTGTCTTTCTCGATGACATCGTCAATGGCCTCCATGTCGAGGATCGATATTACCTTGTCTTGCTCGGGGTCTATGACAAGCAGTCCGTATTGCTGATGCACGGCAAAAACCTTACCGGCGGCTAGGATCATTGAGCCTGTCTGTCCGAAGTATAGCGAACTTGTAGGATCGGAGTTCGGGCGGTCGTTGCCGGCTCCGGCATTAGGATTATCAGATCCTGTGACTTGTCCTTCGATCTGCAATGTAGCAAGGTTTAAAATCCAGATGCCGTTGCTCGATGAAACATATCCTTTCTCAGCCGAAACGCCACAGAATGCACGGCCGTCGCATTGTGCACCCGATGGGTCAATCAGCTGCAGTTGGGTAATGAGTTTCATCGTTTTAGCGTTGGCCACAGAAATGCGCCCACCGGTGATATCTGCTCCGGGATCTTTTTCTTGCTTTGCTATCATGTAAAGCCGGCCATGCCACAAGGCGCCGTATTGATTGGTGCACCCGAGTTCATATCCCGGATTCTCGGTTTGAAATATGCGGTATCGCCAATATATACCGTCGGTGGCGTCAGGCATCAGGAAGTTAACGGTGGAGTTCTGGTGTCCATACCAATCTTCATTAATGACAAAGATGCCATCGGTGTAGTCACTGTCACCGGCCATGGCAGAAACCATGGCAAGTGACAGTGCTATTATTGAAATCAACCTATACTTCATTTGAGAATAAGCTTCTTAGTGATGCCGTTGTCTCCGGAGAGGATATAAATGCCAGGTACGACAGCAGATGTGTGGATGTATCTATCGGAGTCGGTGCGGAAGGTCTCAACGACAGAGCCGAGTGAATTTATTAGACAGAAGCCGGTGTTGGCGTAGCCGGTGACTACAATACTGCGGCCGCAAGTGTGAATATCTGCGAGTTGCGAGGATATGTCGTTTATGGCTGTAGTTTTGTCGGAGACTACTACATCAATCTTGTGGGTGACAATACGGCCATTTGACTCGACAGCAATGCCGATAGTATGTTTGCCGACGGCTTTAGGCGCGATGGTTAAGCTCTGTCCTGATAGAGTCACTTCAACCGGTAGTTCGCTGCTACGGCCGTCAAGTTCCGATGGGAGATCGACAATAGACAGGTGGATGTTGGCATCATTATTATCGGGGTCGGTGACGTTAAGCTCAAGTTTAACCGGGTCATCGGCAATGTCGAGATTCATCGCTTCGATGTCTTCCATGACAGGAGCGTATGCATCAGGGAAAATGGGCATTGATTGGAACCAGTAATATGGGCGCAGCTCGACAGATTTATTAAACTCGCCTGTAGAAGCGTCGATAAAGTGAGTCCAGTTGTAGCGGTAGTGGCCCGATGCTTTGTATTCAGTGGTGCCAGCAATGATTTCGCCTGAGCGGTCGTCATAGCGAATGGCACCGTAAGCAGCCTGTTTCAGTCCGGGAGTATGAGCATCGAGAGTGGCAACCGAGGCAATGTGCGCAAACTTGTCGTCGTCGATGTCATATCGCCAGTAGTCGCCTGCACCACCGTTGCTTATGGAGCTACCACCGGAGAAGAACAGCGAATTGACCGATTGTGCGCCAGTGAACTGAGTGGTGCGCCAGGCGCCCCAGCCGCAAGATACAGTGCCACATTCTTCCGGCACTTCTACGCGATTGATTTCCTCAAGCGACAGGTAGTCGAGAGCGACAAAGACGCTATGCTTGTTTTCATCAATGGTGGCGTACCACACATTTCCATCGGCAGCCTGTGTGATGCCTTGCACATTTACGTCGGATATAGTTTTTATAATCTTGTCGGTATTGATGTCGATGATTATCACACCACCCGACTGTTTCAGCGCGAAGACATAATTGCCGGCGAGAACCATGTCGCCAGTCTGTGAATTATATAGCGACTCTGAATCATTATCGCTGTTTTCCTTGATTTTACCGATTATGTCGCACTTATCGGTGTCGATAATGTATATGCCTGAGTGTGTGCCGAAGTATACCCGGCCAGGTCCGGCTCCACACAGTGCACGCCCGTCGCCGCTGCGAGATTCTTCGGGTAGTTTAATATCGTCGATAGAGCCGAGGCGCTTGAGAGTCCCGGCGTCGGCTACAACAAGTCGACCTCCGCCAGGCAGGGGGTCTCCGCCGTCGGCTGCTTGCTTAGAGCTGACAATCAGTTTATTGTCATAAATAATGCCATATTGCGACGTGCATCCGAATGACAAGCCTGGGTTCTCTCGCTCGTATGCCTGATAGACGACATCGTATTCGGGCGAGAACCAGTTGAGACCGCCATTTGTGTGGCCAAACCATTCTTCATTGAGCATCATAGTGCCTGTTGTGTAGTCGATAGCAGGTTGACGCTCGGGGTCAACGACTCGCACGGTGAAGGTCTTCACCAAGCCAGAACCGTCATTTGCTTCCGCGATAAGTTTACATTCGCCTACGCGATGGCCCGACAGTTCAAACGGCGTGGAGCGGTTATTGTCTTTATCCCAAAGATTCACCTTATACATTGTGGCGATGTAATTGCTCATTGCAGAGCCGTTATCTTGAAGCGATATAGTGACATCGGCAATGTCGGGGTCAGCCGGGGTGTATATCGGCATCAGACCGGTCATTTCTTTGGGCGTGAGAGTTATGACATCGTTTTCGTCGGCTGCTTCAAAAGTTATATCGGCAATCATGTCGGTGAGAGCTGTTGTCAGATCGAAGGAGGCGGTAACCTCAGGGTCGTAGTCGTATGTTGCCGTGATTGTAGTGTTTCCGGCCTTTTTAGTGGCTGTGACTCCAGTAGTTGAGGCACTTGCAATGCTCGTGTCGGAGCTCTTGTAGTTAATCTTTGTATATGTGGCGTCGGCCGGCAGATATGTTAACTCATTGTCAACCTTGTGATTGAGGCGGGCGTGTATATCTGCTTCGGCAAATTGCAGCGAAGTCACCGGGCGCAAGGGAGAGGACAGATTTATGGTAGCCTCATTGGAGTAGACGTATTGCGCGGCGGTCTGTCCGGCCGGTACGTATGATCCGCGAATCTTGACCGTGCCAGATGTGGGCATGAATGATTTATATGATGTTATCTGGCCCATCTGATTGACGACGCTTGCACTCGAAATGATGCCGGACATGGTGTCGTCTTTTTCCCAGTTGAAGGCAGTGTTGACTTTGCCTCCTTCAGGCACCTGTATAAATACCGGCAGCTTCAGGCAGTCATCGGCCAAGGCATAGTCTATTACAGAAGGCACAGTGAGGATAAGATCGGAATCGAGAGCAGGGCGGAAAAGCTGATAAGGTAGTTCGACAGAGGTTACGTCTTCCGGCTGATGAGAGAAAATAAACACGGCATTAGGGTTTAGCCATCGTGCTGAGTTTACGAGATTGAAATCGCTGTCAATCGTGCGCTTGACATAGCAATGCCATGTGTCGGCGGTGTCTGTGTGGTCTTTTGGCCCCAGGATGCCGTCGTGGTCGGCGTCATATATAATTGAGATATTTGCGCCGTTTTTTGTAAATGACATGCGGGGATCTGCCTTGGCGATATTTTCAATAACGGTCATAAGATTGTCATCCCAACCGCCTGTCCAGCGGTAGCCATAGACGAGGTTCTCAGGGCCTTTGCCGTCATTGAACTGGAATATGACAGTGGCAGCTTTCTCGCCTGTGCCAACCCAGAAGTTTATGTTGTTTTGGTCAACAGGTTGCTCGGCAAGCGGCGCATCATGCATTTCTTCGCCCCAGTCGGCCATGTCATAGTTAAGGTCGTAGGCAAGTTCACCGCCGGTGTCACCATAGCCGCCACCATTGAAAGTCACATATTTCCAAGCCTGTATCCCGCCGTCGACGAGCACGCTGCTCGACATACCGAGGCCTGAATATCCGAGATAGTCGTAGTCGTTCGGGCCGTGCCAATACGACCAATAGCCGTCGTACCATCCCGACTGCCAGCGGAATTCATAGCTGCCGGCATAATCGTCGTCAAGTTTCCAGTAATCGTAGTCGTAGGCCGGATAACCATATAAAAATGCATTCAGCGGATGCTCGATGATGCCGGAGGTGCGGGCGCGCTCTATAGCATCGATACACATCTGTTCGGCATCGTAGCCGGGCGCAACCTCTTGGCCCATGGTGATATTAGGCTCGAAATAACCGAAGGACACTTCGCCAGCAATCGCGGCCGTGTAGAAGTCGTAGTGAAGATAATCGAGTTCCTCGCGGGCAGCACTGATGCCCAGGCCGTTGAGGGTAGAGCCCATATTGCCTGTGTATTGAATCATAGCCGTCAGGATACTGCTCTGCGATGCCACGGCCCGCAT
Organism: uncultured Bacteroides sp.; assembly: GCA_964486445.1. GTDB lineage: Bacteria > Bacteroidota > Bacteroidia > Bacteroidales > Muribaculaceae > CAG-873. Next base: position 5,132 of record CAZAME010000061.1, read on the forward strand.
GAGGTCTTCGCCGGTCTTAGTGCCGTTCCAGCGATATCCCCACACGTATGCCTCGTTGCTCTGACCGTCTTGAAAGTCAATGACAAGAGCGCATTTATGCTCGCCGTCGGGATCGCCGGCCCAGTGCTCAATAAGGTCCCAGTCGACCCAGTCGACGTATTCCACGGCATGAGCCGCAGGCCACAAGGCAAGGAGCGCTGTGCTTAGAAAAAGAGATTTTTTCATAATAGATTGTTTATTGGGTAAAGAAAAATTACTTCAACGGATCGGGCAGCGGAGAGATATTGGAGTCGATGTGGAGATCGCATGCCCGCGATATTTCTGTGGATGTCTCGCCGAGCCATCCGCAGTATTGATTGAGACCGGTGTAAACTCTCACAAAATCCACCCCCGGCAGGTCAACGTGGAAGCCGAAGGAGTCGACTGCGTCGGATATGTCAAATGAGTTGAGGTCAGCAAAGTCATTGGGATGATTATCTACATATCCCCAGGGATAAGCATAGAGAATGTAGTATCGGCCGATGCCACTTGTGTCTATGGCATTCTTAGCCAGGAGAGAACCGGTGAATGAAATACTGCCGGTGTTGATCCACAGTGGGTAATAGCTCTGATTGTGGAAGATATTTTTGGCGATGAAACCGGTGTTGCCTTGCGAATCTACCCATGGAATATATTGGATATCATCGAGGTATCCCGATTCATCTTCAACGGGGATATGTGCAGCATCAGGCCGGTGGTAAGTAATTGTATATCTGTGCAGTGTCGACAGACTATAATATTCGCTGCCGGCGAGTTCATACCATGTGTCATCGGGCAAACCGTTGCAATTTGTGTCGTAGCTCACCATGACAATGCCCGGCTCGGCAGAACCACCCTTTTTGTCGGGGTCGGTAAGCTCGTAGAATGCGTTCCCCCAGATTCTGAAATCTTTCTTGCCGGCGATATTCATGACCGTGTGGTCGAATCCGAAGGTGACGTAGCCGCCATAAGCACCGAGCGATATCATAACATCGTTGGTGCCGGATATTGATTCCTCGCATTTACGCAGAATGTCGGCATAGCCGTCTCCTGTTTCATACATAGGCATTTCATTGATAAACTGGCCCGGGGCCGGGCAGTATTCGTAGACCCGTGATATGTATGGCGAGTATTCCACCTCCTCGTGCATCACCGTGACAGTAAAATCGAAATGATAAGGAGTGTCATCATCAATTATGTCGAAAGCGAGGTTATACAGCCCTTCTTCTGCGGCGATGAATATGTAGCTGTCGGAGGTCGACACGGTTTTTCCGTTGACAGTCCATCGGTATTCCTTGCCTGTGAGAGCAGATTTGAGCGGGAGTTTAGTCATGCGCGCTATGTAGTATGCATCGTCAATGCCGAGGTTAACCATGGGGATATCATCGGAGCAGGCCATCATGAAGGACAGGCATACGGGCAGGAGTTTGATGAGTCTCATTTGTATAGGAATGTTATATGTGCGGGAATGTCGCCGGTGCGTACACTCCATTTCTTTTTTCCGTCTTTGCTGAAACAATACAGAGTGCCGCTGCTCACATAGTTTTTAGCGTCGGTGACGAATATGTCGCCGGTCTCGGGGTGCACGGCGATGCCATAGGGTATGGTGATGTCTTTTTCAGTGCCATCGGTGATGAAGTTGGTGGAGACCACCTTGCGCGAGCGGATATCGATGATGCCATAGGATATTGTGTTTGAGGCGGTGTAATTATTCCATTCTGTGGCGTAGTAGTATAGTGAATCGCCATGGATAGCCATATTGGAGCATGCCACCGGAATTGTGTCGCTGACAATCATGCGGTTATATCCGGGCTTTTTCTCCATGACGAATAACCGTGAGGGAATATTCTGGTAGTTGCCTCGCGAAGTCACCCATAGTTTCTTATAGCGGTCTTGTTTGAGCCTGTGGAGATTTATGCCCACCGGAATCTGCTGCACTTGCTTGAAGTCAATCATCTGTATAACCGACACTGTGTTATCATAATCGGGTGCACGGTAGCCGCCTGAGTTGGCGACATACATATAGTCATCGACAATTTCCATTTCTTCGGGCTGATAGCCTACCGACACTTTGCGGGTGACGGAGATAGACAAAGTGTCGACTTCGTAGACGGCACCTTTGGGAGCGTCGGGGTCGATAAGCACCGGGCCTACGTATGAACTGACATAAGCCTTTCCGCGGTGGAATCTTACATATCGGCAGTTGGGAATATCGACTTGCGAAATGCGCACTCCGCTCACAGCGTCGAGCACTTCTACCTTGTGCGAGCAATTGACGACTACATATAGTTTCGAACCATAGATGCCTATGTCGTTGCCGACGTCGCCGAGCTCTTTTATGACAGTCGGATTTTTCTCGGAGTAGAAATTTCGTGAATACAGGCCGGTCATGTAGTCATAGAAATCGAGGGTGCACTTGTTTGAGCCCATGTTGCCCTCGTTGACCAGGTATAGCCCGCGGATGCTACTGAGATGATTTTCATCACCTATGATGTCATACTCCGTCGGCACCACAAGTTCGTCTTCACGACAACTTGTGGCGACCGTCAGGAGTGGCAGAAAATATAAGAATAGAAAATATTTCGTGTTCATAATATGGGTGTCAGATTTCCACAGTCAATGTCAGACGATAGTTGCGCTTAGGCATGGGGTAATTGAGAATCACATCGTAGTCCTGGCTGAGCAGATTGTTTACCTCGATGAGGCATCGCATATTCACATTACCAACTCTGAGATCCTTGCTGACCGACAGATCGGAAGTATACCACGGCTGGGTGTAATTATATCGGATGTTTTCCTGTTGATTATATCTCTCGCCGACGTATATCCACGAGTAATTGAGACCCCAACCGTGCCATGAGGCGTTGACAACGGCAGCTCCGGAGTGCCGGGGGATGTAGGGAATCTGGTCGCGATAGTAATTGTCGGCAGGATTGGTGATGTCGATAGCCCGTTGGAAAGTGTATTGAGCGCGCATCGTTATGCATAAGTCGCTGCAGGGGTTGATGGAGAGCAGAGCAGACACGTCGATGCCGCGGATGTCGACCACGCCGAGATTGAGCATGGTCCAGCGGAACTGCTGGCCTTTGGGATATGCCACGATTTTGTCTTTGACTTTGTTGTAGTAGACATCGGCGCTCAACCTGGCAGTTGCGAGCACTGAGGTTGCAGAAGTATGCTCATAGACAATGCCGAGGTTGTATTGTGTGACATGTTCCGGAGCAAGCTGCGAGTTGCCCATGTCGGCATAATACAGGTCGTTGAACGTCGGCATCCTGAAAGATTTCTTGAAGAATGCCCTCATGGAGTAGTCTTTGTTGCGCAGCGGGTTGACGAGGGCAAATACAGCTGGCGTAAAGGCTCTTTTATTGCCGGGCGACTGCTGCCCGCGGATGTGGTCGCGGATAAATGTGCCGAGAGCGCTTGCCTGTATCTTAAACCGCGGTAGAGTGAGCGAGCTTGCGGCCGACACAAACTGTGATATGCGGTCGGGTTTGGCAAAACCATAGACGTCGGCAACGAGGTCATTCCACATAAGGTCGTAGCTTGCCGATACCCGCCAGGCGCTGCTGATTTCAAATTCGTTTGCTGATGACAGATATATTTCTTTCTGTCGGTAGAGGTTATCTATTTTTACTTGCTTGTCGTCGTTGTTGACATAGTGTGTGCGATAGAATGCATACTTAATGTTGTTGAGTGTGGTGAAACGGCCGAAGAAGCCGGTATATCGCCCCTGCACAAAAGAGTTGGTATCCCATAGGCGTTCGCCGCGTCGCCAGACGTTGTTGACTATTGCGCCGGGCACACCGCGCTCTGAGTTATAATTATAAGCCTTGAACGACCAAGTTCCGCGAGTGAGTGTGCCGAAGGCGTTCACCTCGATGCGGGTGGCATTTATGTCGCCGTTTTGTCTGACGGCAGTAGTGTCGTATGCCAGCTCTCCGGCAGGATTGACACGCCGGTAGCGAAATTTATATTTACCGCTTGAGTTGACCCACTCGGTGCTGAGTGAAGCCGACACTCTGTCGCTCAATTTCAGCTCAAGCAGTGCCGATGGATTGAGCAGGTCAAACGACCCGGTGCGCAGAGTTGCCCGCGCGTGGTAACTCTCGTTGTTGCGGAAAACCGGGGTGCGTGTGCGCATATATATCGTACCGGCAGATCCGAAGTCTTTGGCCGGCTGCAGTATTTCGCTTTTCTGGCCGTTGTAGAGCGACAGTGCTTCAATATTGTCGAGTGAGAACTGGCCAAGATCAATCTGGCCATTCTGAGCATTGCCGAGTTCAACTCCGTCATACACGACGCCTGTGTGGTTGGTGCCCATAGAGCGGATATTCACGGTCTTTATGCCACCGACACCGCCGTAGTCCTTGACCTGCACACCTGAGAAGTAGCGAAGGGCATCGGCAATGCTGTTGCTGTTTAGTCTTTTTAGTTCCTCTCCGCAGAGAGTCTGCACAGGTATGATGTCGTGCGACGGCCTGCGTGTAGTCACAATGACTTCTTTGAGATTAAGCGACAGCGAGTCAGCGGCCGGGGAGTTGCCACTGAGCATAGCGGTTGAAAGTGAAGCTGTGATGCACAGGCAAAATTGGCGTAGTAGTGTCATTCTTTTTTATAAAACAGGTCAATACAGAGGCAAACGATAAAAAACAGAAAACCCGCAGATATACCGCCTTGCGGTATATCAACGGGATGTATGCATGCATTGCATAAGAGCTATCAGATAGCTCCTGCCTTATAAAAAAGTCGATAGCATCTCTGCCTGTGGCGTGAGGTGTGCTGCTGAAGACCGGCCCATAATCCCGTAGGCGTTTTTCTTGAGAACCGAAACGGCAGGTCTTCTGACTTATTTCTGTCTGTCGCGCCTTCCCGGTTTATAAAGACCAGTGACATATTGCGGCAGATTTTGCGCAGACGTGTCTGCGCTGAAAATTACAGCAGCGGGTACTGTTGAGGATTCACACCTCATTCCCTTTTGATGCTCACAGCGCCTCGACTCTTCAAGGCTGAGCAACCATTTCAGATGCAAAGGTAATAATTATTTTTTAAGAAGGAATCATAGAATATAATTTTTCGGGAGTGATTTTCACGAAGTCAGCAAATGCCACTATCATCTTTTCACACATCGGATTGGCAGGGCATCAACCATGCTTTTCGTGCCTTCAAAGTAATAAGGTGCTGTAGTAGTGCTGATATTTGCATCCGGATTAGCAGACAAGGCACCGGGGGTGACTACCCAAAGGAAGGGTTTACCATCACGATACAACTGCTCAATTCCAGGCCATTTGTATGGGTCTGCCCGTAATCCTCCGGCAGGAATTTTCAAGCCGGCCCAGGAGGAAATTATAGTCCATACTCCCGGAGGTGTCTCGGGCTGCTTTTCATCCGGCGGTAACACCCATCCTTGAGGAGATGGATCCTGAGGAGTCCAATTAACTGTAGACGAGGAGACAGTCCAAGCAGTTGTTCTACCAACTGTCTGACCCATATAATTCTTGTTTGCTAAAGTCGTGGCAGTTGTACCGCCTGTATGATAAAACAGCTTATAAGGCCATTTTACAGCATTTGTTTGTGTTTCCTTAATGTCCTTAGTAGTAGTTTTACCCGCGTGTTGAAAAATAAGCATGCTGGCTGATTGTCCGGATGCGATTGTATGCCTGA
>CAZAME010000062.1:0-10735 GCA_964486445.1 uncultured Bacteroides sp.
GCTCGCGGGTGACAACATCGAGTACGCGTTTGCGCTGACGGCGGTCGAGCGGCGAGTAGTCAAGACCGATGGCAACTGCCATGTTGGGGCGAACCGACGGATCGGCATACGACCCGTTGACATAGTCATAAAGGTAGCCGTAGTCGTTGAGGAACATTTCGGGGAACGAGTATTTCATCTTGTCGGCGACTGCAAGCCATGCATCGCGGCGGTCTTGCAGGGTGATGTCGGTCTCGGCCAGGTTGGCGGCAAACATCAGTGCGTTGTACCACAGTGCGTTGAACTCAACAAGGTAGCCTGAGCGCGGAATTACCGGGCGACCGTTGAGCGAGGAGTTCATCCACGACACAGGCGATGTTTCGCCCATTGTGGAGATGAGGCCGGTGTTGTCGTCGACGCGCAGATTCGGGTGTCCGTTTGAGAGGATGTAGTCCACCACTTTAGCCACAAAAGGCATATAGCGGTCGCGGGCTGCGTCGTTGCCAAGATTTTTAGCATACTGCTGGATGGCCCATACGCCCCACAGGGGTATGTCGGGCAGATCGATGCCTGCTATGCGGCGCGAGATCGTGCCGTCGGTCATGTATTGCTCGAGGGCTTTGGCAATGGTGGCGAAGATATCTTCAAAGTCCTTGAAGTGGTCGATTGCCAGAGTGAGACCCGGGAGGGCCATCATGGTGTTGCGGGCGAGTACTACGCCCCAGGGATAGCCCGATATGATGAAGTCGCCATCTTTGTCTTTGAGATAGAACTGCTTGGCGGCGTTTTTAAGGCAGTTGAAAAATGATGTGCGAGCGGTGCGTGAGGCAATTTCGCTCTCATACATCTTCGACAGCGAGCGGGGAGACACTTCGCTGATGCCGGCCGAGAAGATGATGCTTTCGCCTTTCTTGATGGGTACCTCAAAGTATCCGGGTACCCAGAGATCCTCGCTGTAGGGCACGCCTCGCTCAAGGTCTTTTATATATTCAATGCCGTTGTACCAGTTAGGATTGTCTACCCACTCAGGCTTGCGGGAGAACTGCATGTAGAGGGTGGGGAATCCGTCGTAAAGACACGATGCAACGCCGTTTTTCACCGGTTGCATAGCGGGATTGATGCGGTCGTTGGCCACACACAGTGCATTGCTCTCTCGGAATGCGAGGAAGGGGCGGAATTGCAGGGTTGTGGGTGAGTGGGCTTCTACAAGGGTATAGCGGATGAGAATGCGGTTCTCATGGGAGATAAAAATTTTCTCCTTGGTGAGGATGACACCACCCACACGGTAGGTTGTGCGTGGAACACTCTCGCAGTCAAATTCGCGGATGTACTTATGACCGTTGGGGCTGTAGACGCCGCCGCGATAGCGGTGGAGGCCGAGGTTAAAGGGCGCGCCGTGCTGAATCACTGTCTCGTCGAGCGACGATAGCAAGACATAAGACTTATTGTCGAGCTCAGGGACAGGGATCACCAAAAGCCCGTGCTGCTTGCGGGTGTTGCAGTCGACCACGGTTGTGCAATGATAAGCGCCCGATTGATTGGTGCGGAGCATCTCCTTGGGCAGAGATTGCTCAAGGTTAATCATCAAGCTCTTATCGAACTTTAGGTAACTCATATAGTTAAAGGGTTTGTTTATATTTACGGTACTTGACGGGAATAGACTCATGCGAGTCTGATGCCTAAAAGATTTAAGAAGTGTACGAATATAAGCAAACTACAGCGAAAAAGTGCAGTGAAATCCGAGATTTTAACAAAGTTTAAATTTCGGAGACACTAAAGGTCAATCTTTGGCCCCTACGAGGTGGCGCAAGGCAATGTTCCAATCGTTCATCATCGACCGCACAGGAGTGATCACCGGCCGGAAACGGGTCGACGCCGTCGGGGTGAAAATATGGAGCCCGCGGTGGTGGCAGCGGAAGTCGAGGATGTCGGGCATCATCACCGGTTCGCCGTCGAGGTGAGCCTCTCCTTCATGGTTGCGGTAGATCGCTGCTGCCGGCGCACGGAAGGTCTGAATGAGTGTGTTGCGGTTGATATATCCCGTCAGCAGGTCAAAGCCAAGCACTGCTGCTGAGAGAGGATTGCCCGAATGAACCACAGTGACGTCGAGCAGGCCGTCGGTAATGCTTGCTCCGGGGGCAATATAGGCATTGTTGCCATATTGCGAGGCGTTGCACACGGCAACAAGAAAAGCCTCTTCGGTTATGGCTACACCGTTGGCACTCACTGTGTAGGTCTGGGGCTTGAAATGCACATATTCGCTGAATGCGCTTTTGACGTATGTGGCCAGACCACGCTTGCCCATTCGTGCGAAGCGGTGCGACACGGCTGCGTCGAAGCCTACACCGAATGTGCAAAAAAAACGCTGTCCGTTGACTGTGGCGTAGTCGCAGGCCTCGATGTGCCGCTCGGCGATGACTTTGAGCGAGAGCATGGGGTCGATGGGAATGCACAGATGGCGGGCAAGGCCATTGCCGCTGCCTGCAGGAATTATACCAAGAGGCACGCCGGTGTCGCACAGGGCGCGAGCTGTTTCGTTGACGGTGCCGTCGCCGCCACATGCAAGTACGCCACCGAATCCCTCGGCCACGCCCCGCTGCGCCAGGTTGGTGGCATCGCCGCGGCATGTGGTATAAGCGGTTTCAACCTCAAAGCCGTTGTCGGCAAGACGCTCCACCAGGCGGCTTGCCAGGTGTGTTTTGTCAGAAGTGCCGCTCACCGGGTTGATGATGAGCAGCAGTCGGTTGTTGTGCATCCGGTCGTTGGTCATGGAGTGTCGGGTGTGTGGTGGGGTATCAGTCCACAATGAGCATGGCGTCGCCGTAGGCTCCGAAGCGGTATCCCTCGGCGATAGCTATGTCGTAGGCGCGCATAATCAGGTCATATCCGCCGAAGGCACACACCATCATCAGCATCGTTGAGTAGGGCAGGTGGAAGTTGCTCACAAGCGAGGTTGCCACGGTGAATGTATAGGGCGGGAAGATGAATTTGTTGGTCCAGCCGGAGTAGGTCTTGAGGTGACCGCCCATAGACACTGCGCCGGCCATGCCGCGGAGCACTGATGTGCCTACAGCACATACTCGGCGCTCATTGTCTTTGGCATTGTTGACGAGTTCTACCAGTTCAGGCGATGCCTCCATTTCCTCCGAGTCCATGCGGTGCTTGGTGAGATCCTCGACATCGATTTCGCGGAAATTGCCGAGACCGCTGTGCACGGTGATGAAGCCTTGCTCCACTCCCTTGATTTCAAGACGCTTTAGTAGCTCGCGTGAGAAGTGTGTGCCAGCGGCCGGAGTAACCACAGCGCCTTCGCGGCGTGCAAAGATACACTGATATCGCTCGGCATCTTCTTCATTGGGCTCGCGCTTGATGTATTCGGGCAGAGGTGTCTGGCCAAGTGCGTATAGGGCCTTTTTGAATTCATCGTGCGGTCCATCGTAGAGGAAGCGGAGTGTGCGGCCGCGCGAAGTTGTGTTGTCGATAACTTCGGCAACCATTGATTCATCGTCGCCGAAGTATAGCTTGTTGCCGATGCGTATCTTGCGTGCGGGCTCTACGAGCACGTCCCAAAGTTTGTTTTCTTCGTTGAGTTCGCGCAGCAGAAAGACCTCGATGCGTGCGCCGGTCTTTTCCTTGTTGCCGTAGAGGCGAGCGGGGAAAACCTTAGTGTCGTTGAATACCATGACGTCTCCTTCGTCAAAGTATTCAAGGATGTCTTTGAATATGCGGTGCTCAATCTCGCCTGTCTTGCGGTGCACGACCATCAGGCGTGATTCGTCGCGGCGTTCTGCGGGATACTGGGCAATGAGGTTTTCTGGAAGACGGAATTTAAATTGTGACAGTTTCATTATGAAAAAACTCTGTATATGATGTTGTTGTGTTTCTTGTTCTGTTGTGTCTCTGAGATTTTTATTGAGCCTGTTGCTGAGGCATCTCTATGTCGACGGTGCGTATTAGCTCGGTCATCTGCTCCACGCTCAGGCAGTCTTCGATGCGTGCGTTGCCCACACGGGTGCGCCGCAAGGCTGTGAGGTGGGCTCCAGTGCCGAGAGCCTCGCCTATGTCGCGGGCTAAGGCGCGGATATATGTGCCTTTGCCGCATACGACGCGGATGGTAATGGCCGTAGGAGTGTACTCGAGCAATTCGATGGCGTCGATAACGAGCACTTTGGGCTTAAGGTTCACCTCCTGCCCCTTGCGGGCCATGTTATAGGCGCGTTTCCCGTCGACTTTGCAAGCCGAGAAAGCCGGGGGTACCTGCTCAATGCGACCGAGAAACTTAGGGAGGGTTTGCTCTACAAGTTCGCGTGTAATGTGGTCGGTTGGGTAGGTGGCGTCGATTTCGGTTTCAAGGTCAAACGAAGGGGTTGTAGCACCCAGTGCCATTGTGGCAATGTATTCCTTGACTCCGGCCTGTAGCGAGTCGATCTGTTTGGTGGCTTTGCCTGTGCACACGATCATTACGCCCGTGGCAAGCGGATCGAGTGTGCCGGCATGACCGACCTTGAGTTTCTTGACACCCATGCGGCGCGACAAAGCTCCGCGCACTCGCTTGACTGCATCAAAGGACGTCCATTTCAGCGGCTTGTCTATGTAAAGTATTTCTCCGTCGATAAAGTTCATAGCAATCTCTCTTACCAAGCGAGGCATAAAATGCCGACTACGGCGCAATAGATGGCAAACCACCATAGTTTGCCTTTCTTGACGATATTGAGCATCCATTTGCAGGCGAGGCAGCCAACTATGAAGGCGGCCAGAAAGCCAACGAGCACGGCTGTCCAACCGATTTCATTCTCAGTGCTTACCTCGGCTCCGAATATTTTCTTTATGTCAAGCAGAGCCTCGCCGAGAATGGGGATTATAACCATGAGGAAGGAGAATGAAGCCACTTGCTCGCGCTTGTCGCCGATGAGTATGCCGGTAGCGATGGTGGTGCCGCTGCGGCTGAGTCCCGGGAGCACGGCTACGGCCTGAGCGCAACCGATTATGAAGGCGTCGACAAAGGTGATATCGCGTGCCGGGCGAGTGGCGGTATGGCGCAATTGGGGTCTTGTGCCAAGTATATACGACAGCGTGAGCAGTGCGGCGGTGACAAGCAGGCAGGTGCCAACGACCTCAAGCTGACCTCCGAAGAAACTTTCAACCTGCTCCTTGAAGCAGAGACCCACGATAGCCACAGGGATGCATGACACGATTATTTTCCACACGGTTGTGGTGTTGTTGTCGCGGCGCAGGGTGAAAAATGATGTGCATAGCGGTGCGAACTCGCGCCAAAGTATGACTATGGTGCTGAGCACGGTGGCTACATGCAGCATGACATCGAAGCGCAGGCTTTCGGCGCCCGAGAGTTTAAGCCCGAGAATGTCGTTGAATATTTCGAGGTGGCCGCTGCTCGAGATAGGCAGGTACTCAGCCAGACCTTGAACGATGCCCAAAATGAGGGCGTCAAGTGTATCCATAATTATTCTTTATTGTCTTGAGTATTGTCGGTGTTGTCCTTGGGACTGATGGCGAGGGCTACGCCCATGAAAATGAAGCCGGCAAAAGTCACCAGCGGGCCGATGACGATGCGACGTGTGCTGAAGATATCGGGGTTAAAGCTCTCCATAGTTGAGCTGCCGCCGAGCATGAGCAGGAAGCCGAGCACTATGAGTGCACCGGCTATAGCCATGTAAAGGAAATTCCGGCGCTCAAGTGGCAGATATTTACGTGATTCTTTGTGCAGACCGTCGGATTTGCCGGTGGCGGTTGTTGTCTGAGTCTTTATCATTATATATTAATGTGTAATCTTAATTCGGGATTCAAGTTTTATTGGCGGAACATTTTGTCGTAGCCTATGCGTAGGTATCGTGTAGACGCAACGGCGGCGGCTCCGCAGCAAAGTGCAACACCTGCGATGGCAACGGCAATGAAGACCATGATCATGTCAAACCAGCTGACATGGGCGGCGATAGACAGGTCTGACGACGTGGCGTAGTAATATCCGACACCAAGAATGAGGCATGCCACGGCTGCGGCGATGAGGCCGTTGACCGCGCCGGCAATCACAAAGGGGCGGCGGATAAAAGAGTCTTTTGCTCCCACAAGGCGCATGGTGTGTATGAGGAAGCGCCGCGAGTATATCGAAAGCGACACGGTATTGCCTATCAGGGCTATGGAGATAAATATCAGGGCAATGCCTACGATGGAGAGGGCCAATGCGATTTTGCTGAGATTGCGGTTTACCTGCTCATACATCTCGGCATTAAGCTCCACCTTTGCAACTGCAGGATCGTGCTCGAGTTGCTCGCGCAGCATCAGCAATGAGTCGGTGTTGGCGTAGTCTTTGTGAACTTTCAACTCAAACTCGTCGGTATACGGGTTATTGCCGTTCATGAGCGACAGGATGTCCTCGCCCATGGCGGTTGCTTCTTGCTCAAGAATCTCCTCAGCAGAAGAAAATCGCAATGCGCTGATGGCCTGCGAACGCCCCCACACCTGCTTGAGGCGGTTTATTTCGCTGTCGGAAGTGCCTTCTTTGAGCTCCACGACCATGCCCATAGACTGGCGTATCGTGTTGCCGATGCTGCGGGCGGCAACACCGGTCACCGACAGAATGCCGAGTACCAAAAGCACCAGCGACACGCTCACCACCGAGGTGACCTGTGCGCCGAAAGTCGATATCTTGCGTTGAGGCTGTTTGTTCATTTATTTCCTACCGTGAGGCGGAGTCATAAGCCGACAGTGCCTTGTGCTCCAAAATTACTGCAAAATTAATATATTTTGCAGCCCTTGTCAAGAGTTTTGGAGTACAAAAATTATTCTGGAAATTCAAGCGCGGAAGGCTACGAGTTTGTTATAGATGAAGTTTGCGCCGGTGTAGACTACGCTTGCAAGGAGGGTGGCAACAGCGTAGCCGCTGACTGTAATGCCTAATGGTTGCCACTGAGAGTTGCCCAATGATGTGTGGGTTTCGAGCAGATACAGACACAACAACTGCAGGCAGTAGCATAGACCGACACCAATAAAGAACAAGACGGCCTCGCGGGCTATGCGACCTCCGGAGGCAAATACCCATGAGCGGTTCCACAGAAATGAGTTGATAATGCCCAATGCGTATCCTATGGCATTTGATGCGTAGGGATTGAGCCCAAGGAGTGCCTTGCACACGTAAATGGCGATGAAGGTGACAACGGTGTTGAGCACTCCGACCACGGCATACTTGAGCAGCTGCACGATTGACTTATGTGATTCAGAGATCATTGTTGTCTACTTTAAGTGTTGGGAGCGACCAGTTATAGTGCACGGCGAGCACACGGAGCGTAATTACTACCACTGCACATCCTGCTTGCTGCACGATTGGCGGAAGTCCTATGACTAAGGCGATCCAGTAGAACAGTCCGCCGCACAGACAGGCGGTGGCATAGATGTCCTTCCGAAAAAACAGAGGTGTCTCGTTGATGAGTATGTCGCGCACAATACCGCCGAAGGAGCCTGTGATGACGCCCATAACAGTCGCTACCCACATGGGATAGCTGCATGCGAGTGACTTCTCGATGCCGATAACCACAAACAGGGCAAGGCCGATTGCGTCGAATATGAAGAGGGTGCGCATACCTCCGACCAGTGCGCGTTTGAAGATAATGACGACAAAAAGCGACACGGCAGTGACGGCCAGATACATAGGTGTCTGCATCCAAAAGACGGGAATGTCAAGCAGAACGTCGCGCAGTGTGCCGCCGCCAATGGCGGTGATAAGACCGACGACGTATGCTCCGAACCAGTCGAAATTGCGCGCAGCAGCCATGCGGATACCGCTGATGGCGAATGCTATTGTGCCAAGGATTTCAATGATATATAGAAAGGTGTTGTCCATTATTGCGGAGAGGTAGTATTGGCACTCTTGAGCCTCTCGGCATTATAGCGGCAGAGATCTGACAACTCGCACTGATCGCACAAAGGCTTGCGTGCTTTGCACACATAGCGGCCATGCAGGATGAGCCAGTGATGTGCAGTGGGAATATCTGCCTCGGGTATGTATTTGACAAGTGTACGCTCAGTTTCAAGCGGAGTGCGGCTGCCGGTAGTTAGCCCCATGCGCTCGCTCACACGGAACACATGAGTATCAACAGCCATAGCCGCTTTTCCAAAGACAACTGATAGGATGACATTGGCGGTCTTGCGCCCTACGCCCGGGAGCGATAGCAGGTCATCCATGTCCGACGGCACCTTGCCTCCGAAGTGTTCGTTAAGGCGGCGCGCCATGCCAAGCAGATTGCGGGCCTTGTTGTTGGGGTAAGACACGCTGCGGATGTATTCGAAGATTTCAGCCTCGTCGGCAGCAGCCATCGAGGCAGCATCTGGGTAGGCGGCAAACAAGGCCGGCGTGACCATATTGACTCGCTTGTCGGTGCACTGTGCCGACAGAATCACGGCCACAAGTAGCTGGAATGGCGTGCGATAGTGCAACTCGGTCTCGGCCACAGGCATTATCTGCCTGAAGCGCTCAATTATGGCCTGATAACGTTGCTTGCGGGTCATTGTTTGTGTCGGGGCGATCTTAGCGGGCGCTCTCAAATTCCTCAAGGAAGCGCACGTCGTTTTCCGAGAACATGCGCAGATCCTTCACCTGATATTTCAGGTTGGTGATGCGTTCGATGCCCATGCCAAGCGCGAAGCCGGTGTATTCTTTTGAATCTATGCCGCAGGCGTCGAGCACATTAGGATCAACCATACCGCAGCCGAGAATCTCAACCCAGCCGGTGCCTTTGCAGAATGCGCAGCCCTTGCCACCGCATATCTTGCATGATATGTCCATTTCGGCCGACGGTTCGGTGAAGGGAAAATAGCTGGGTCGCAGGCGTATGTCGGTGTCAGGACCGAACATTTCGCGGGCGAAGTAGAGCAAAGTCTGGCGCAGATCGGCAAACGACACGTTGCGGTCTACATACAATGCTTCAAGCTGATGGAAAAAGCAGTGTGCTCGAGCCGAGATAGCCTCATTGCGGTAGACACGACCGGGACAGATGATGCGTATAGGAGGCTTGCTTGTCTCCATCACACGCGACTGCACCGACGAAGTGTGGGTGCGTAGCAGCACATCAGGAGTGCGGTTGATAAAGAAGGTGTCCTGCATGTCGCGGGCAGGGTGATCGGCGGCGAAGTTGAGCGATGAGAATACATGCCAGTCGTCTTCGACCTCCGGACCTTCGGCTATCGTGAAACCCAGGCGGCGGAAGATGTCGATTATTTCCTCACGCACAAGCGACAGGGGATGGCGTGTGCCAAGGCGTACGGGGCTTGCCGGGCGGGTGAGGTCTATGTCGGCGTTATCGCCACACTTGTCTTCCAGAGCTTCGCGCAATGCGGTAATGCGCTCTGTGGCGAGTGTCTTGAGCTCGTTGAGCGCCTGACCGACAGTGCGCTTGTCTTCTGCGGGTACGTTGCGGAAGTCATTGAACAACTGCGATACCTCGCCCTTTTTACTGAGGTATTTTATGCGCAGAGCCTCAACCTCGGCAGCATCATTGGCTGTGAGGGCGGCTATCTGCTCTTTAAGTGCATTAATTCTATCAATCATCGGTGAGATACTTATGAGCCACAAAATTACAAATTATTTCCACAACACCCTGCCATTTATCGCTCAATTTGCTAAATTTGCGGTAAAATACGCTTAAAATTATACGCCTATGCGCACAAAAGATATTGTGACAACCGTGGAGGTTGCACGCTATGATGAATTGTCGGAGACTGACCGCCGTCTTGTTGATACAGCGCGAGAGGCCACTCAGCGCTCTTATGCGCCTTATTCCCACTTCCGTGTGGGTGCCGCTGTGCTGCTTGACAATGGCGAGATAGTGAGTGGAGCCAATCAGGAGAACGCAGCATATCCATCAGGACTTTGTGCTGAGCGCACGGCCGCTTTTTATGCCCATGCCCGCTATCCGGAGGCTAAATTTGTGGCAATAGCAATTGCTGCGCGCGACACTTCAGGAAGCGAAATTGCCGACCCGATTTCGCCATGTGGAGCATGCCGCCAGTCGCTGCTCGAGTATGAGACTCTTGCGGGTCGCGGTGTGAGAGTGCTTCTTGCCGGTGCGTCGGAGGTGTATGTCTTGCCGTCAGTGGGAGCATTGTTGCCGCTGAGTTTCACAGAGATAGTATAAACGTTGTCAAGCCGAGGGAAGCATAAGGATTTCCTCAAGTATGGCTAATGCATCGGCTGTAGACCGCACGTTTGCGATAGCAAATGATCGCCGGCGGTTGACTTCGCGTATCTTCACTCGCCGCGGGTGTGCCTGCAGATAGCTGAGCATTTTGCCGAACATGGGTGACTGATAGTAGGCCAGGTTGCTGTCGTCGACGAAGTAGGTGTACATGACGCCCTGTTTTAATGCGATTTTTTCGAGTCCGAGACGTCGGGCCAGGCGTCTTATACGCGGCACGCGCAACAGCTCGTCGGTCTCTGGCGGTATGTTGCCGAACCGGTCGCGCAGGCGTGAGGCGAAAGCTTCGATGTCGCGGTCGCGGTCAATGCCGTCGAGTTCCTGATACAATGCGATGCGCTCGCTCTCCTGAGGCACGTATGAAGCAGGTAGCAGCAGTTCGAGGTCGCTCTCTATGACGCAGTCGGTGACGTATTCAGTGGTGTTGTCGCCCTCGGTGCTGTCGGCGAATTCGTCGGCAAACTCTTCGTTGCGCAACTCCATGACTGCTTCTTTTTAATTAGCACGGAGGAAGACAAAAGTCTCGATGTCGGAATCGTTGAAATTGTCAA
>CAZAME010000063.1:0-10554 GCA_964486445.1 uncultured Bacteroides sp.
GCTACCGGCAAGGAGCAGAGCATCCGCATTGAGGCTTCAAGCGGTCTTACCGACGCCGAAATCCAGAGAATGAAAGACGAAGCTGCCGCAAATGCAGCTGCCGATGCTAAGGAAAAAGAGCGCGTTGACACTCTCAACAAGGCTGATGCCATTGTATTCCAGACCGAGAAGCAGCTCTCAGAACTCGGCGACAAGATTCCGGCCGACAAGAAGAGCGCCATTCAGGCTGCAGTCGACAAACTTAAAGAAGCTCACAAAGCAGGCAATGTCGACGCAGTTGAGCCCGCTATCAAGGAAATCGAGCGTGTCTTCGGTGAAGCACAGCAGGATATCCTCAATGCACAGGCTCAGGCACAGGCAGGTGCTCAGGGTGGCGCACAGCAGTCACAGAGCAGCGCTCCTGGACCCGATGACCACGTCACCGACGTTGACTTCGAAGAAGTGAAGTAATATTGATCTCAATAAATAGAACAAATAATAACCCGATTCATCATACATCAGTAGTGAATCGGGTTATTTCTTTAAACCCAATAACACTATGATAAGATTAAATTGTTTTCTTGAAATAGCTGACAGCTCGCTGACCAAGCACGCTGTTGAGACTGCGATTGAGTTGGTCGAACTATCGCTTCACGACAAAGGATGCATCACCTATGAGGCATTTGGCAGTCTTACATCTGACAATCATATAGAAATAGTTGAGACTTGGGAAGATGAAGAATGCCTTAAAGCACATTCAGAGTCCGCACACTTCCGCCGGCTCGTTCCAGAGCTTGAGAAGTGTGGCACCCTCACCCTCGAAAAGTTCACATTCTAATCCCCTACTCTTTTTTACTTTAAGAGACTGTGTCATATTATCACTATGGCGCAGTCTTTCTTTGTATCCTCCCCCCTAAGCAGTATAGCCGGATTATAATTTACGGACTAAACGGATAGCCTCATTCTCAATAAAGATGACTATTTTTGCAAAACAGATTCTTACTGACAAGATATATTTAATATGGCATTAAGCAAAGAATTAAAGAAGAAAATTGAAGAGCGCCTTGGCAGCTCGGTAGAATATTCCGCCGACTGCGAACGATTAGCTGTTGCAATCGAAGAAGCAACAGGCGAGCGCTTGGGGGTGACAACAATTAAACGTATGTTCGGTTTCGCCGGCGAGCAGGTCGAGCCGCGAGGCACGACTATGGACATCATTGCGCAATATCTTGGATATGCCAACATGAAGGATATGACACGACAGCTCGGCGACGCCTCTGATATATCAATGTTTACGCCGATGGATAAAATTGAAGTCGCGGCCCTTACAGAGGGTACACAGATACAGTTTACATACGATCCGAACCGACTACTCGTTATCACCTACATCGGAGACTTTTGGTTTATCATCAACGAGTCGCTCGGCAGCAAGCTCCGCAAAGGCGACAAGATCCGGCTGACCCAACTCGCCATAGGCTTTGAATTGCTCGTGACAGATGTGGTGCGCGACGGCGTCAATCTCGGCACATATCACGCAGCCAAAGACGGCGGACTCACGTCAGTGGAAATCATTGTCTGATCCCCGGATTGTGGTGCTATGATTGCTCTGCATTTGTTGGGCATAGGCGAATGTACAGCCTTCATTTGATCACCTCCATACAGTAAGAATATCTCAAGCGATTCTGCATTTTAGTCACCACATTAATATGGACAAAGTGGACATGGGAAATTTTGAATTAATGGTGTAATTTTGCCCATGCATCGCAGAAGCCCGCGAATAGCCTGCGCCACTGTAAGTTTTTACATATTTCATTTGGTTTGTCAAAAAAATGTGTATATCTTTGCAGCAGTCGGATTCGCAATCTGACATCGCCAAAGTCGCAGAGGCGACACCGGCACCTAACATAACGAAGAGCGTTACTTGACGCTTCTGTTCTTGACTCTTCAGAACTTCGCAACTTCTAAATCTCTGTCAAGGAAGAAGCAACGGATGAACGCCGCATGAATATGTTGTATTGTATTACATGATTGCAGTGTTGTATAGTTACAATACTGCCGTCATTTAGAGAGATACGTACATATTTAGCGTGGGCTTCTGCGTTGTCTTATTCCAAACAGAGATGGGCAATGCGAAGGCCTTGAAGAGTGTGGAACGAGCAACAGGCACGGCACCACGCTTATTTTTTTGTACCATATCCAATCCATTCTCACAAACATCATAGAATTTAATTTCCTGAAATTAACAACCATATTAACACTATTAATTCACTAAATTTCAAACAAATGAAAAAACATCTTGCAATTTTAGCTCTTTCTGTAATCGTTATTGCCTGCAATGGAGGCAAAACGAATAACAATGATTCATCTGTAGACGATGCCAATGTAGTCAATGAAGACATCGAAAATGTAGAAGATGAAGTTGTGGTAGCTGACAATAATAATTATCTGACCGAAGAAGTTGAAGAAGAACAACTCGAAGAGGAAGAAACTGGCTACTCTGCACCTATCTCTGTAAAAGTGGTTCATGAATATCAAAATATGCACTACTATCGCGAGACTTATATCTTCAATATTCTCAAAAATGGTAAACTCACCGGTAGCGTTAAAAATGAATTTAAAGATGCCAATATGGGCACAGGTTGGGAAGATCGCGGTACTAATGACTTTACCGGTAAATGGTCTACTTCGCTAATTTCTCGTGGTGATGGTTCTCAGAAAGTATTTGCAATAGATCGTTCCGACAGATCAACTACATATTATATGCCAGATGACTGTGAATATATTTGGATGTGCGATTATGCATACTTAGCTTGCGAGGACTATGACATTGATAAAGCAATGAAAGTCACATCCGTCACCAAGTTATAATCGAAATTTACGTGAGTACAATATAAGAAATCACGATTTTATTAATCATTTATCAAAATTATCATTATGAAAAAGTTATTTATTTCGCTCGCTTGCGTAGCTATGGTAGCTCTGACATCTTGTGGTGGCAGCAATCAATCAAAAATTAATGAAGCCAAGGAGCTCCAGAAAGAATACCGCGAATTGATTGAGAAGGCACAAGCGTGTGATGATATCGAGGAAGCTAAAGAGCTTACTGAGAAGGCAAAAGAACTTAGTGCAAAAGGTCGAGAAATTATAAAGGAGCTAAAAAAAGCAAACCTCACAGAAGACGAAATGCAACAATTGATGGAGTTATAATCAATTGATTATATAACAATACTGCTATTTTCTAAAATTGACAGGCTATAATTAGGGTGAGTTCGGTCGATGATTCAATGACGAAACTAACTTTAAATAACGAACTCAAGAGAAATAGCGTGTCTATTCTATAAACAAACAGTAGGAGTTAATAACGCTCAAGGTGTTGGTCATAATAAGAGAAATGCCCGATACCTTGAGTGTTCTATTTTTGCCGATTCTTAAACTCTGCGATCAAAACTACTTCTTAACAACTATCGCACATGTTGTCCCTTATTTTTTACTCAACCACCAATCCCATATATAAGCTATCCTCATAGGTATTATATGTTTCAGGATGTCGACGCATTATTTCTGATGTAATCCTTTTGGACATTTCACTCTGACGCTCCATTATTTCATGTGTCGGGACACTGGTGGCAACTGCATACTCTACCTTTCCTGCCGCAATTTCAGGGAAACGAGTGACATACAGTTTATAAGCAGCCTGGAGTTCAATGCTGTTTGCCCGTGTTATAGCGAGATTGGCATCACGCAATTCGTTATCTGTCGCGGTTCCTAAAGCCAACAGGGCTTCAGCCTCCTTGATCTTAGCCTCTGTCGACTTAAAGTACCCCTTAAGTTCTTGATTTATTATTGACTCATAGTCCGATGATCTAACAACTGCTGATGTAATTGGGGTAACATTACCTTGTATTGACTCTGCAGAAGCCTCTGCGGCAGTAGCTACGCTGTCGCGAATAGCTGATTTTTCAATTAAATGTTGGATATCAACATTATCTGTTGGGCGATGTGTTATCACTCCAATTGTTATCACCCCCATAATAAGTAATATCCCTCCTATTAGTAATATATCACGCCTATCTCTTTCAAGAGACTTAAGTAATCTATCCGATGTAACTACTTCTGAGCAACAATGCTTTCTGAATTTGCGAAACGCTTTTGTTGGAAAGCCAGCGGCAGTGAGGCGGTCAACAATTCCGGCAATACCATTGAAGTCTATCGCCGGGTTACTGTGATCATTTTCCTCAAGTCCATATTTTTCAGGATCTCCCGGTGTAGTATTATGCGTGAATGTATATGCTTTATCAAGATCAATGAGCACAGTATTTCGTGTGCCTGTGGTTATCATCACATTATCAACTTTAATATCGCTATGCAGCACATTTTTGCTATGTAAATACCCTGCTACACCTACAAGACTACGCAATACCCCACGAACATTGTCAACATTCATCAGCCACTTATCCCTACGACTAATCATATCGGCAAGAGTCATCCCATCTATATAATCCATAACAATATAGTCCTCACCTATCGCACGATAGTTCGGTAACGCCGGATGCGTTAGAGCTATGCCAAGCTCAAACTCCTTAGCAAAAGCCGCTTGATAAACCGGTGCGCTACGAAATTCTGGCTTAAGTCGCTTTACAAAAACTGTTTTATTATGATATTTGGCGATATATGCATCGCATGTCGATCCACCTCTCTCAAGTTTCCGGGCATGAGAAAAGTTTATTGGCCCTAAATTCGTTGCCGAACTTACTCCAAACTCCGAGATAGTATATTCCGAGTCTACATGCATATCACAAAGTTAGTTATTTTTCGCTTTTCACACACACTATCCCCCCTATAAACAAGCAAATCGCCGAATGCAAGCGTTCTCTTCTTGCTATTCAGCGATTTTCTTTTTTGTCGGGGTGGCGAGATTCGAACTCGCGACCCCCTGCTCCCAAAGCAGGTGCGCTAACCGGACTGCGCTACGCCCCGAAAACAATATTCACCGACGGCCGAAAAAATTCACGCAGTCTTGAAAATTGCAGTGCAAAGTTACAACTTTTTTTTGATTTAGCAAGTATTATTTTTATGTATTGCTTAGCAATTATCGCGTGATTATTCATAACTTTGCATCACAAGCATGATACACAGCCCCAATTACCTCGCCGGGCCTTGATTCATGCCCGCATATTGACTCCGCAATCTATCGAATATATGAAAATTACAGAAAAAACATTTCGTTGTATCTTTGGTGTCCTGTTGGCAGCAGCAATCGTTATGCCACAGTCAGGCAAAGCAGCCAGCCATGAGAAGCTGTTCGGTCTGTCAGGCGGCTATGTCACGCGCAACGAGTCGGCCACAGCAACAGTGTGGTTTAACTATGCACTCAACAATTACCTGCAACTCTCGCCAAATGCCACATACGTCTTCAAGCACAATGGGGTTGATGCATTTGTCATAAATGCCGATTGCCACTTCACATTCCGGCCTGCCCCGAGAGTGATCCTATATCCCTTGGCTGGTATCGGCTACTGGTCTTGGAACACTACTACCCACATCGTTGACTCCGACGACGTCAGCAGTCGCGTGCAGCGCTTCGCGCTCAACCTCGGTGCCGGTGCTCAGTGGATGGCTACATCCACCCTTATGGTTGGTTTCGAAGCCAAATATGCACTCATGAAGCATAGCCCCGCAGCATTATTCTCGGCATCCATTGGCTATAGATTCTGATTTCCATCTTAATTATAAAGACACTGATAGATGAGTGTAACTGTCATAGGTATAGAGTCGTCATGCGACGACACATCTGCCGCAATAATCCGCGACGGCATTCTGATGTCGAATGTCATTGCTTCGCAAAGTGTGCATGAAGAATACGGCGGTGTAGTCCCCGAGCTCGCCTCACGCGCACATCAGCAGAATATCGTGCCTGTTGTAGATAAGGCTGTCAAAGATGCCGGCATTACCCTTCACGACATAGACGCCATAGCCTTCACTCGTGGTCCCGGTTTGCTCGGGTCGCTGCTTGTAGGCACATCATTTGCCAAAGGCCTCTCATTAGGTCTGCGTAAACCTATCGTAGATGTCAACCACCTGCACGGCCACGTGTTATCGCACTTCATTCGCCGGAATGCCGACGATATTGTTCCTGAATACCCCTTCCTTTGCATGCTTATCTCGGGCGGTAATTCCCAGCTTATTCTTGTGCGTAATTACAACGACATGGAAGTCCTTGGCCAGACCATAGATGATGCCGCCGGCGAGGCTTTCGATAAATGCGCCAAAGTCATGGGTCTTCCCTACCCCGGAGGTCCTCACATCGACCGGCTTGCTGCCGAGGGCGACGCCACAAAGTTTAAATTCGCCAAACCTCACATACCGGGGCTAAACTACAGCTTCAGTGGACTGAAAACATCTTTTCTCTACACCCTCCGCGATGCCATAAAACTTAATCCTGACTTCGTGAAAGAAAACATGGCAGATCTTGCCGCCTCCCTGCAGAAGACCATCATCGACATCCTGCTCGATAAGCTCGCCAAAGCAGTGAAACAGACAGGCGTCAAGACCGTCGCTATCGGCGGAGGTGTCTCTGCCAACTCAGGTGTGCGCGCGGCAGTCGCCGATTTCTGCAAACGCCGCGGCATAAAAGCCTTTATTCCCGAGCGGCGCTTCACCACCGATAACGCCGCCATGGTTGCCATTGCTGGATATTATAAATACCTCGATAAAGAATTTTGCAGTTACGACGCAGCCCCGTTTGCTCGCGTCACTATTTGACATAATTTCCTCGATTAAAGCCTATTCATCATGAAAGCAGCTGTGATTGTCATTGGCGACGAGTTGCTGCTCGGCCAGGTCAACGACACCAACTCCGGCGCCATCGCCCGTATCCTCGCCCCCATGGGATGGGAAGTTGCGACCGTGCTGACCGTGCACGACAACGGCGACGATATCCTTAATGCTGTCCGTCAGGCAATGTCAGTGGCCGACGTCGTCATAACCACCGGTGGCCTCGGCCCTACTAAAGACGACATTACGAAGACCACATTATGCCGCTACTTTGGCTGCGATATGCGCCACGACCCGCTAGTTGAGCGAAATGTCGAAGAAATATTTGCCAAGCGAGGCCTTAAACTCAACGACCTCACCCGCACTCAGGCCATGGTGCCCGAGGCATGCACTGTGATTCAAAACCGATATGGCACAGCACCAATCATGTGGTTTGAGACTGACGCCCCCGACCGCCGCAAAGTACTCGTGTCTATGCCCGGAGTTCCGTTTGAGACCGAAGGGATGCTGCCCGACGTTGCAGCCCGCATTGCCGAGACCTTCACACCCGACGCACTTCTACTTCATGCCACATTCATCGTCACCGACATCACCGAGAGCGATTTAGCCGAAAAACTCGACGGCTACGAAGCATCGCTCCCCCACTCCTTGCATCTGGCATATCTGCCATCGCCTGGATACATCCGTCTTCGTCTCGATGCAATTGGCTCAAAACAATCAGCCGACAATCTTCAATCAGCCTTTAAGTCAGCTTGCACTAATCTTACCGACATTCTCGGCAGCAATCTGCTATACACAGGCGACCTCTCGCCCGCAGCAATAGCCCTCGACTATGCACGCCGGCTTGGCCTGACCATCTCTGCTGCTGAAAGCTGCACCGGTGGCAACATTTCCGCGCGATTCACTGCAATCCCCGGAGCATCAGACACCTACATGGGCGGTGTGGTCAGCTACAGCAATGAAATGAAGATAGCAGCTTTAGGCGTCTCAGCCGACACGCTCGCCCGGCATGGAGCCGTTAGCCGCCAGGTTGTCGAGCAGATGTCGCAAGGCGTGCGCACCCTTGCCGCTACCGACTGCTCTATGGCGACCTCAGGCATTGCCGGCCCTGGAGGGGGCTCGGCCGAGAAACCGGTAGGCACCGTGTGGATAGCCGTGCGCATCGCCGACCGGCTGCACACCCAGTGCTATCACTTCCCAGGCTCACGCGAGCGTGTCACCGACCGTGCTGCCACTACGGCCATAATAACACTTGCTAAAATGCTAAAAGCATTAATAGCCGATGCAAAGATCTGACATTCCAAACATACATCATAAACTCACCGACATGCTCCCGTCAAGACTTATATGCCTTGACGTTGAATTTGCCCACGGATACAACGGCGGTGAGTCTACACTCGAGTTGTCTATCTACAACGGCCATGGCCGCCTCATCTATGAGCAGCGCTTCAAGCCTGCACACCTATCATCGTGGCGCTTAAATCCTCATGGCATAAAACCATCAATGGTCGCCGACAAGCCATGCTTTAAAACCTGCCTCCGAGACATTCAGAAGATAATAGATGCCGCCGACTACATCACAGGTTTTGCACTCGAAAACGACCTGCCCAAACTGCGCCGCGAAGGCGTTGTCATCCCGGAGAATAAAAAAATTGCCGAACTCCGCGACTGGTTTTGGGAAATCTATGGCCGCAATCATAACCTTGATTATGCCGATAGAATAAATAACGAATCTGTTGCAGAGCATCTCGGCTTCACGATCAACCACGACGACGTTCACTCCTCGGCCTACGACACCTTTCTGTCCCTGCAGTCATTCAATAACCTTATAAGCCGCTGCGATAACACATACCCCGACGCCACAGACTTCCCCCAGCTCTACGATCTTGTCAGTGCATCATTCGATAACAACAAATTTGAGTATGACAAAGCAAGCAACGCCGGCTTTTGTATAATCGAGCGCGTGGAAGACCTATACCGGTTTAAAGTCAACAAAGAGCGCCCTGAGTCAAGCGACGATATCATAGCAATCAAACAAGTCGCCAACCGCAAAGCCGCCCTCGTATATTTCAGTCAGCTCATCCTCGGCAAAGTCTCAAGAAGTGGATTCAAATTCAAGCACCTCACCAACCACACACTCAAAACATTAGAGAACTACAACGACACCTTCACACGCGAAGACCTCGACTATGCCCGCATGATCATCAAACTCTCCCAAATCGCCAACAAAGCTACACGATAGTTTGGGTTTATAACCCCGCCTTCAGATGACAGAGCATACCTCCTCTCTTCTAACGGTTGTGATTATTGTCCGTTGACTAACTCTATTGCCTGTTTACCCGTAAGGCGGTCTATACTCATTTCAAGAGCCACGCATCTGTTTACCCCCCTTTTAATTTCCGTTGATAGTGCTTCCTTATCATCAGGATTACATCTGCGCCCCAGAATTTCAAGATTAGCTCACTTATTCTTTTGTCTGTTGATTATTATTTGATCAAAATTCTGCTGCCCCCATTTCATTAAAGCCTCTACATGAGGCAACAGTGTTTTGCCTAAGTCAGTAACGGAGTATTCAACACGAGGTGGTACATCCGCAAATAGCTCACGCTGAATAAGGCCATCAATAGTAAGCTGCTTCAAAACTTGTGATAACACTTTCTCCGACACAGAAGGAATATTGCGGTACAATTCGTTATATCTCACCGGCTCGCTCTCGAAAATCTTCACGAGAACTACTAACGCCCATTTATTTCCGAGCCATTCAAGCATCGGAGCGGCCTTACAATATTCATAGTCCAGTTTTTTTGTCATATCATGTGTGCCGAAAGGATTGAAAATGAGTAAAACAAACTTTTTGGTAAGAGTCAAACCCTTTGGTAAGTTATTGTTTCCACTCTGATTATCACCTAATTTTGCAATACAAAGTTAATAAAAAAGGCATAACGAAATAACTAACGATGCGATGAAAATACTAATCATTAATAGTAGCCCACGAAGAAATGGCAACACAGCCAAACTCTGTGATGCCTTCTACAAAGGAGCGGTGTCAACTGCCACGAACCCCGAAATAAGAACGATTTTCTTAAACGACCTCAATTTTAAAGGCTGTCAGAGTTGTTTCGCTTGTAAGCTCAGAGGAAGCAAGAACTATGGCAAATGCACTCTAAATGATGACTTAACACCTATACTTGAAGCCATAAGTGAAGCGGATTGTATTGTTGTTGCCTCACCAATATATCTTATGGACATTAACAGCAGTGCAAAAGCATTTCTTGAAAGACTCTGTTTCTCTTTAGGTTCTTATGAGACCGGATATCGTTCTCTCTCTGCTAATAAAGCTGATGTTGTGACAATATACACCATGAATACCACGAAAGAGTTTGCGCCTGTTCAAGCAATGGATAACGTGGATATGTTCCTTGGACATATATTCTCACCCCCACAACGGCTGTGTTCATACGACACATATCAATTCTCAGACTACTCAAAATATGTCGTAGAAGTCTTTAATGAAGCCAAGAAAGCGAAACAGAGAGAACAGGAATTCCCTAAGGATTTACAAAAAGCATATCAATTAGGAATTAATGCCGCGAATAAAAAGTCAAAATAAAATTCACCAATAATTAACGTGAGCTCGCCACAAGAACTCACGTTAATTATATACTTGTTTCATTGCTATATCAAGAATTATCACTAACTTTGCGTTAAACATCAAAGTATTGTAATCAAGCCGCAAAACAAGTGATATGGAATCACAGAAGATAAATCGAATAAAAATAGCATTAGTTGAGAACGGAAAAA
>CAZAME010000064.1:0-10289 GCA_964486445.1 uncultured Bacteroides sp.
CGAACGACACCATGTCGAGGTGAGGATATTTGGTGAGGAACAGACCGCACTCAAGGCCGGCATGGATGGCCTTGATGGCAGGGGTGATGCCGAAGAGTTCGCGGTAGGCATCTGAGGCGATCTTCATGATGGGCGACTCCATGTTGGGCTGCCAGCCGGGATAGCCTTCGCCATGCTCAACATTTGCGCCGGCGAGTGCGAAGACAGCCTCAACGCGGTTGGCGATGTCCCACTTGCGGCTCTCAACCGAGCTGCGCTGCGATGTGGTGACTACGATGCTGCTGTCGCCAATCATCTTCACTGATGCAAGGTTGGTTGATGTCTCCACCAGATTCTCGAGCTCGCGGCTCATGGAGATCACACCGTGAGGAGCTGCATACACCGAATATATAAGGTTGTGAGTAGTGGTTGAGTCTACAGCATATTCGGGGCGATCAGTGCTCTCGAGGGTAAGCTCGAGTGTGGGCTCCAGACCGGAGTATTCATTCTTGATGTCGGCGGTGTAGCAGTTGAAGGCTGCAACGATTTCTTCCTTGTGCGATGTGTGCACACCGAATACGGCATGAGCGGCACGTGGAATGGCATTGCGCAGATTGCCACCGTCGATCTCACACAGGGTAATCTCATATTTCTTGCTCAGGTCAAAGAGGAAGCGGGCAACAAGCTTGTTGGCATTGGCACGGCCAAGGTGAATGTCGCCGCCTGAGTGACCGCCCTGACCCTTAGATACGTCGAACTTAAAGTAATGGAAGTCGGTGGGAGCGTATGAGCGGTGGTAATTGAATGTCGCTACGGTGTCGACGCCGCCGGCGCAGCCGATGAAGATTTCGGCGTCGTCTTCAGAGTCGAGGTTGAGGAGTATATTGCCGCCGAGCATGTCTGCGCCCAGGTTGTTGGCACCGGTCATGCCGGTTTCCTCATCCATGGTGAAGAGAGCTTCCACAGGACCATGTACCAGAGTGTCGTCGGCCATAACGGCGAGCGCTGCAGCCATGCCTATGCCGTTGTCAGCGCCCAGAGTAGTGCCGTCGGCGTGAATCCAGTCGCCGTCGACGATAGTGGTGATGGGGGTGTTCTCGAAGTCGAAGTTCTTGTCGTTGCTCTCGCACACCATATCCTGGTGAGCCTGCAGAATCACAGTGGGAGCGTTCTCATAGCCCTTGGTGGCGGGCTTAGAGATAACCACATTGCCAACTTCGTCGGTCTTGGCAGCGAGATTATGCTTGGCTGCGAAGTCAAGCAGATACTGGCGGATTTTGCCTTCTTTCTTAGAAGGGCGGGGAATCTTGGTGATTTCGTCGAAGATGCCGAACACTTGTGCGGGCTTCAGATCTTTTACTGTCATAGTGATATTGTGATATTACCGTTTATAAATATATTGCATGTATGGGCCGCATGCTCATGCGGAACCGTGTCGGGCGCTTAAAATTCGTATCCTAATGAAAATGAAAGTTAAATATGCCCTTAATCAGCCTCTAAGTTACAAAATAAATTTTATACGGCGCAAAAAAATTAAATCCCTTTTGTACTTTTGTATTACTTTTGCATTTGCAATCAACCATCCCGACGCCAGTGACGACCGTTATCATCGCCATCATCCTGCTTGCAGCAGCTATCGTGCTGCTGGGTGTGAAAGTGCTTTTCGTCAAAGGTGGCACCTTCCCTTCGGGTCATGTGCACCACAACGAGCAGCTGACACGCAAGGGCATAACATGTGCTCACTCGCAGGCCGATGACAACGCACACGGGCGTGGCAAGAATTGAAATTTTTATAAGAAACCATAAACCAAACACAATCAAAAGCTAAATGAACCGCTTTTCTAAAATCTTTGTGGCTGCCCTCCTTGCAGTAGGCTTCGCCGCATGCTCGGGTGCCGATAAGACCCCGGCCCCCGTGGCCACCCCTGATTCTACAGCAGTGGCTTCTAATGCCGTGCCTGCCGAGGCTTTCAGCGCATCGACCAACATCCGCTACATCGACATGGACTCTATCGTAGCCGCATACACACTTGCTCAGGAAATTGGCTCGCAGGCTGCCACAGCCATGCAGGAGCTTCAGGCCAAGCAGCGCCAGAAAGAGTCGGAGATTGCAACCTATGGTAATAATATTCAGCAGAAGATGAACAACAACGGCTATCTTTCACAGGAGTCGTATGACGCCGATGTGCGCAGCTTCAATGCCAAGCAGACTCAGGCTCAGAACTATCTGATGCAGGAAAACCAGAAGGTGCAGCAGGCTCTCGCAATCCGTGACCGCGAGCTGCAGGATTCTATCCACAACTTCCTGGTTGACTACAACCGCACTCATCGCTACGATGCCATTCTTCTCAAAGCAGCAGGCATATACTTCAACCCCGCACTCGACATTACTGCCGAGGTTATCGAGGGTCTCAATAACCGCTATCAGCAGCCTTCGGCCGCCGACGCTCTTCTGAAGAAGAAATAAAAAAAGAAACGGCCGAGTTCATTCACTGAGCTCGCGCTCCGCTATCCTGATAACAACCGCACCCGGGTGACTCCGACAAAGAGTAGCCCGGGTGCGGTGGTGTTTTATATCACAATATTACTGCAATTGCGCGAGCCGGCGGTGCAGCATTGCCACAAACTCGTGATTCTTCACTCCCCAGCGTGGCGCCAGCAGCATGTCGGCCGGAGCACTGGCTGTGAAGCGGTCGAGCACAATATTGCGCCCCCGCAGTCTTTGCACTATGCGCATGCAAAGGTCAATATAACCGTCGAGCGTATATGTTGAGATGGAGTCGGACCCCCGCGATGCAAGTGTTGTGCCGCGAAGCACCTGCAGCTGGTGTAGTTTGAGCAAGTGCACACCGGTGTCGGCTACAGCGTCGACACTGTGCAGCATCATCTCTTCGGTCTCTCCGGGCAGACCCATTATCAGGTGCGCGCCCGTGTATAGCCCGGCATTGAGCGTACGCCTTATTGCGTCGGCACTTTCGGCAACAGTGTGGCAGCGGTTGATGTGCTGCAGAGTTGTGTCGTGCCACGACTCTATGCCATATTCCACAGTCACCGGCTTATAACGGTGAATTTCTGCCAGAGCTTCGAGCAGCTTGTCGGGCATGCAGTCGGGGCGCGTACCGATAACCAACCCTACCACATCGTCGGGTTCGATGGCCGCCCTATACAGAGGAAGCAGGCGGTCGACCTCGGCGTATGTCCCTGTGTATGACTGGAAATATGCCAGATACCGCATCTGTGGATATTTGTGGCTGAAAAATCGCCGCCCCTGCTCGATCTGCGCTGCGATGTCGCCTGCTGTAGCACCGGTGTATCCCGGCGAAAACGATCGGTTATTGCAATAAATGCATCCCCCGCGTCCCTTGGAGCCGTCGCGGTTGGGGCAGGAGAAACCGGCGTTTACCGACAATTTCTGCACCTTTCCGCCGGGGAATACTTCGGCAAGAAAGTCTGAATATTCTTTATACCAGGGATTGCTCACGAGTAGTAGTTGCTTATATGTCAGAGTCTGCGGGTGCGGTTTATCAGCATGGCGTCGACTATGGTGATTGCAGCCATGGCGCGCACCACTGCCACCGCTCTGGGCACAACGCAGGGATCATGGCGCCCGCGAGGCTTCACAACGACAGGTTGCAGAGCGGTGTCGAGAGTGTCGCAGGACTGCATGATTGTGGGTGTAGGCTTGAAGAATACCCTCATTGTCAGTGGCATGCCGTTGGAAATGCCGCCTTGAACACCTCCTGAGTGATTGGTTTTTGTTGCTATGCGGCCTTGTTGGTCAAGACAAAAAATATCGCGCATTTCCGAGCCTTTAGCTGCCGATGCGGCAATGCCGTCGCCCGACTCAAATGCCTTGGCCGCAGGAATGCTCATCATGGCTGCGGCAAGCATGGCGTCGAGGCGCCCGAACGTAGGTTCGCCTAATCCGGCAGGCACTCCGGTCACGCAGCAGGTGACTACTCCGCCCACAGAATCGCCGGCAGCGGCAGTTTCAGTAATAAGGCGCCGCATGACCTCTGCTGTCTTTGTGTCGGGGCATCGCACATCGCTCTCCCATATATCATCAGGGTTTAGAGTGTTTAGGTCAACATCTGCCTGCACATTGCCGACAGCCGATGTAAATGCGTGCACTTTAATGCCGTAGTGAGCGAGGATCTGCAGAGCAATAGCGCCTGCAACCACTCTGGCAGCAGTCTCGCGCGCTGATGCGCGGCCACCTCCGCGATAGTCGCGGATGCCATATTTGGCTGTGTAGGTGTAGTCGGCGTGATTGGGGCGGAAGACGTCGCGCATAGCCTCGTAGTCGGCAGGGCGCGCATCGGTGTTCTCGATAATGAAACCAATGGGAGCTCCCGTTGTTCGCCCGTCGAAGATACCCGATAGCAGGCGCACTTTGTCGGCCTCGTGTCTGGCGCTGCTCAGTGGTGATGCTCCTGGGCGTCGGCGCGCAAGCTCAAGGTCTATGGCATCGGTGTCTATAATAAATCCGGCCGGCACACCGTCGACCACACCGCCTATGGCTGCCCCGTGGCTTTCGCCGAAGTCAGTGAGAGTGTATATATGACCGATGGAGTTAAACATTTTCGGGCTCTTTAGTGATGTCGGCAACCGTGGCGCCGGTGTATGAAATAAGGTCAGACGGAGCGAGCTTCAGCTGCAGGCCGCGTTGTCCGGCACTTATGTAGATGTATTCGTGCTCATTAACAGAGTCGTGTATAAATATAGGGAAAGGCTTTTTAAGACCTATCGGCGAGCACCCGCCGCGGATGTATCCTGTTAGTTGCAGCAGTTGGCTCACCTTCACCGGCTCGGCCTTCTTGCAGCCGGCTGCTTTGGCGGCTTTCTTCAGATCTACCTCATGATCGCCCGGCACCACACACACTATGTGGCCGTTGCCGGGATCTGTGTGCAATATGATCGTCTTGAACACTTGTGCGATATCTTCGCCAAGACACTCGGCCACATGCGTAGCGGCCAGATTGTTCTCATCGACAGGGTAGGGTATCAGCGAATATGCTATACCTTCTTTATCAAGCAGGCGGGCCGCATTAGTCTTGGGCGTGGATTTTGCCATGGCTGAGGAGCAGAATGGGTGTGAGGAGACTCGTTATTTGTCTTTATTGAAGAGGGCTTGCGACAGAGCATTGAGCGCGCGCACCTTGTCGCTGGCTTCTACAAGCACCGATATGTTGTAGTTGCTGCCTCCGAAAGAGATCATGCGCACCGGTATGTCGCGCAGGGCGTTGAGAACATCGGCCTGGAAGCCGCAGCTATGCCACTCGAGGTCGCCGACAGCGCAGATGATAACCATGTCTCGGTCTATAGTGACGGTGCCGAATTTTTTCAGGTCATCGACAATCGGGCGCAGATATTGGTCATTGTCTATAGTTAGCGACACACACACTTCGCTCGTGGCAACCATGTCTACCGGCGTGCGATATTTCTCGAAGGTTTCGAAGACCTGGTGCAGGAAGCCGTATGCCATGAGCATTCGGCCGCTGCGTATCTTCACAGCAATAATATTGTCTTTGGCTGCGATAGCCTTTATGCGCCCGCTGGCAGGCACGGTGGCGTGGATGAGTGTGCCGCGCGCCTCGGGCTCCATGGTGTTGAGCAGGCGCACGGGTATGTTGTGCAGTTTGGCCGGCAACACACAGGTGGGGTGCAGTATTTTTGCGCCGAAGTAGGCAAGTTCGGCAGCTTCGTCAAAGTGCAGCTCATGCACAGGCGATGTTTTCTCTACATATCGCGGGTCGTTGTTGTGCATGCCGTCGATGTCTGTCCATATCTGCACTTCCTCGGCTCCGAGAGCAGCACCGATTATAGAAGCCGTGTAGTCGCTGCCTCCGCGATGCAGGTTGTCGACATCGCCCAGATGGTTACGGCAGATGTAGCCCTGCGTGAGCAGTACCTGCGAGTCGGGATGGCTGTCGATCAACCCCTTGAGCTTGCGCGATATTGAGTCAAACCGGGGTTCACCGTCGGCGTCGATGCTCATATAGTCGAGCGCGGGCAGCACATCGCAGCTGTAGCCGCAGCTGCGCAGATAAAGGCTCATGAGCGTTGTCGACATGAGCTCGCCACGGGCCAGTATCTCTTTCTCGCATACGTCGTTGAAGTCTTCGGGTGTAAACGTGCGCAGGAAGTTGAAGACTCCTCGCAATTCGGTGAGCGCCTGCTCGGCATAATTACCCTCAGGCAGCAGATTGCGCACTACATCGGCATACTTGGCTTCGAGCGTGAAGATTGTTTCTCTTGCTCCGCGCAGATTGCCTTTATAGAGATAGTCTGAAATTTCAACCAGCGAGTTGGTGGTGCCCGACATGGCCGATAGAACTACCACGTTGCGCCCGCGCTCTACGATGAGTTTGGCAACGTTTTTTATGCGCTCGGCAGAACCTACCGATGTGCCTCCGAATTTGAGTACCTTCATTTATAATGTATGACAGACAATGATTATTTGAAATTTTTGTTATCCCAGTAGATGCTTGTCGCGGCAGCGGAGCACACGGCCGGGAAAGCGCTCGAGCAATGTGAGATTGTGAGTTGCCATTATCACCGCTACCCCCGATGCGGCTATTTCACTCAGGCATGCGGCTATGTGGTCGCCGGTGTCGGGGTCGAGATTACCGGTGGGTTCATCAGCCAGAATGAGCCTGGGCGAGTTGAGCAGTGCTCGAGCTATGGCTATGCGTTGTTGTTCTCCGCCCGAGAGCTGGTGGGGCATCTTGTAGCTCTTGTTCTGCATGCCAAGCGATGTTAGCACTTCTTCGATGCGGTCGTCGATTTCGCTGCGGTTGCGCCATCCGGTGGCTTCGAGCACGAAGCGCAGGTTGGCATAGACTGTGCGGTCGGTCAGTAGTTGGAAGTCTTGAAAGACTATTCCCGTCTTGCGGCGCAGCATAGGCACGTCGCGGCGGTTTATGCCGACAAGATTATAACCCAGCACCGAGGCTGCCCCCTCATATACGGGCACATCGGCATACATAGTCTTCATCAGCGACGATTTGCCTGAGCCCACGCGCCCTATCAGATAGATGAGTTCGCCGGCGCGCACCTGCAGGTTCACGTCTTTGAGCACCACGTGTTCCTGGCGCAGCACCTCCACACCACGATAGTCTACCAATACCTCACCCGACGCCGCAACTGTTGGCGCCGACATGCTTTCGGCTATATCGTCGAGAGTGAAATCCTCGTCTATGATGAATTCCTCTGCCATTACTTGCAGGCCTTAAAACTCATGTCAAGACCCTTCACCGAGTGGGTGAGAGCGCCAACTGATATGAAGTCAACACCGGCCTCGCCGTATGCTCGCAGGGTGTCGATAGTTATGCCACCCGATGATTCCACCTCGGCTGCGCCATTGATGAGCTTCACGGCTTCAGCGGTAGTTTCGGGGGTGAAGTTGTCGAGCATTATGCGGTCAACGCCCTCGGCAAGCGCCTGCTTGATTTCCTCGGTGTTGCGCACCTCTACTTCTATTTTCAGGTCTTTGCCGTTGGCGCGGCAATATTCTTTGGCCGACCGTATTGCCTGCGGGATACCTCCGGCGAAGTCTACGTGGTTGTCCTTGATGAGAATCATGTCAAACAATCCTATGCGGTGGTTCATGCCGCCGCCGATTTTCACTGCCATCTTCTCAAGCATGCGCATGCCAGGTGTGGTTTTGCGGGTGTCGAGCACCTTGGCCTTTAGTCCGGCCAGGCAACTCTGATAGGCATCGGTCATCGTTGCTACACCGCTCATGCGCTGCATGATGTTGAGCATTACGCGCTCTGTCTGCAGCAGCGAGCGCACAGGGCCTTCCACCTCAAAGGCTATGTCTCCGGGCTTAACACGCGATCCATCGGGGATAAAGACTGTCATCTTCAGCGAAGGATCAAATTTCTCAAACACCTTGCGGGCGATTTCAACGCCGGCGAGTATGCCCGGCTGCTTCACAAGCAGATGCTGTTTGCCCATGGCATCGGCGGGGATGGTGCTGAGTGTTGTGTGGTCGCCGTCGCCCACATCCTCGGCAAATGCCAGCGTGAGCAGGTCGTCTATGAGTTGGTCGGTTGATTTCATTGCTGTGTTATTGTATATATGTTGTTTTGCAAGTGCAAAAATAGTCATTTCTCTCTTTTTTTCACTACATTTGTGCTATGAAAATAGTGATGACTGTCATAGGCAAGACCACCGAAGCCTATCTGCGTGAAGGTATAGACAAATATGCCGCCCGCATTCCACGCTATGTGCCCTTTGAGCTGCGTGTGCTCCCCGATGTTCGCCTCAAGGCTCCGGCTCCCGACCGCCAGAAGGAAGCCGAGGGCGAAGCCCTGCTTGCAACCTTGCGCCCCGGCGATGCTCTCGTGCTCCTTGATGAGCGCGGAAAGGAGTATACCTCACGCGAACTTGCAGCATACATTGACCGGCGCATGAGCACTCTTGGCGGCAACCTGGTGCTTGCTATCGGTGGGCCCTACGGCTTCTCGCGTAAGGTCTATGACCGAGCCGACGGCATGATGTCGCTCTCGCGCATGACGTTTCCCCACGAACTTGTGCGCCTGTTCCTTGTCGAGCAACTATATCGCGCCATGACCATCCTCCGCGGAGAGCCCTACCACCACGATTGACACACTCCCCCCTATGCAAATTGGGGATAACTTATAGCATCGAGGGCTGGAAGTCCTCGCCTTTCAGGTAACCCGGTCTTGCCGAGCGTAGCGAGGTTAGGCCGGGAAAGAAGTCCGTTATATGTCCGAGTCTGATAAGACTCGCCTTGATTCAGCGGAGCAGATTATCCTAATTGTTGTAGTCTTGAACTTCGTATGGATAGCAAGAGATTTAGAAATAACTGATTTTATGAATTGTGCCGTTATGCATGTTTACGTCTATTATGAGGAATGCATCACCTTGATTCCACACTATAGAAGATGCGTAATAACAATAAAGCGCGTTACTGAACTCTAATATGCCATTTAAACTCGTATGAGTTAGATATACGCTTATAATCTTGTCTCCGTTTTCGTCAATACCGCCTACATAACCCTTGCGGTAGTTCTTTAAACTTCGTTTGTTCTTAAGATATTTTTTTTGCCTGAAGTGGCCGCCTGCAGCTATGATATCTTTTATGTTGGCGGCTATGACTTTTTCTGCTTTTTCAACTTCTTTTATGCTCGGCGTAAACCGGTTATTATAAGGATATAATGGTGGCATTAGGTGTGTTTTTGTATAAGTTATTCCGTAGAAATGTTTGCCTTTAGACATGTAACATTTGGTTCCGGTTTCGCATTCTGCTACGACATATTGTCTGCTTTTCCGGCATGATAGGAATGGCGTGTATGTAGTTTCACAAGAAGAAATACTTATACATATTAAACTGATCAGAATAATATAAAAAAACAGTCTCATACAGAATATCTTTTTGACAAAAATACATCATATATATGTATTCTTAAAATAAGAGGTGAATTTTCTCGGTAAACGGGCTGTATGTTCTTAAAATTGTGTACCTTTGCGGGCGATTTACCCAATCATCACTCCGAAATATATTATAATCTAAAAAACATATCTTTTCATCGTCATGAATGAAAAAGCCAATGTAAAGACCCTCGACAAAGTTGTCGTGAGGTTTTCGGGCGATTCCGGCGACGGTATGCAGCTCGCAGGCAATATATTCACAAACGTATCGGCCGGTGTAGGCAATCAGGTGAGCACCTTCCCCGACTACCCGGCCGAGATCCGCGCTCCGCAAGGCTCGCTCGGTGGTGTTTCCGGCTTCCAGGTGAGCGTGGGCAAAGATGTTCACACTCCGGGCGACAGTGCCGATGTGCTCGTTGCCATGAATCCCGCAGCACTTAAGCAGAACGTCAAGTTTCTCCGCAAGGGTGGTGTAATCATCGTCGATATCGACTCTTTCAAAGAGAGCGACCTCAAGAAAGCTCTGTTTAAAACCGAAAATCCCTTTGAGGAACTCGGCATCACCGACACAGTTCTCGAGGTGCCTGTAACCACAATGACTAAGGCTGCTTTGGCCGAGTCGGGTCTCGACAATAAATCGGTGCTTAAATGCCGCAATATATTTGCTCTCGGTCTGGTCTGCTGGCTATTTGACCGCTCGCTCGAAGGTGCGCTCCGCCATCTTCACGGCAAATTTGCTAAAAAGCCTGCCATCTACGAGGCTAATGCCAAGGTTCTTGAGGCCGGATTCAACTATGGTGCCAACACACATTCATCTGTGTCGACCTACCGCATC
Source organism: uncultured Bacteroides sp. (assembly GCA_964486445.1). Taxonomy (GTDB): domain Bacteria; phylum Bacteroidota; class Bacteroidia; order Bacteroidales; family Muribaculaceae; genus CAG-873. The sequence continues at coordinate 10,217 of CAZAME010000064.1, forward strand.
GAAACCGAAGATCCACGCCCCGGCATCTACACCGACATCAACGGCAACACCGCCACCGCATGGGGCCTCATCA
>CAZAME010000065.1:0-10264 GCA_964486445.1 uncultured Bacteroides sp.
CCGTTATCTCTCACCGCTCAGGCGAGACCGAAGACGCTACTATCGCCGACATCGCTGTTGCCACCAACGCCGGTCAGATCAAGACCGGTTCAGCAAGCCGCTCAGACCGTATGGCCAAGTATAACCAGCTCCTCCGCATCGAAGAGGAACTCGGCGCTGCTGCTCAGTATGGCTATGGCAAGAAGACCAAGATGAAGAAGTAATCTTCTCTTAGATTTCTTAATACAAAAAAGGAGAGTCGTCATCCGGTAGGGTGGCGACTCTCTTATTTTAGTCTATAGCTCCAACATAAAGATATAAAAATCGCCGGGCGGGAGTGCCAGGCGATTTTTGTTGTTTCTATTTATGGGATAATCAGGCCTGGTGCGCGGGGCGCAGAAGGTCGTTAACGGTCTTGACGGGGTTGAATGTTTCGGCAGGCACTTCGATGAAGGCAGTGTTCCAGTCGCTCATTGCGCCGTTCCACAGTCCGGGGAGCTCAAGTGCACGCAGGTCCTTGCCGTGGAGCGACTTCTGCGAGATAAAGCCGGTGTCGGCGTCGACGTATGCGGGAAGGTTATATGCTTCTCCGGCAGGATTCTTTATGTAGCAAACCAGGTCGACGGGGTTGAAGTGAGTGGCTCCTGCCAACATAGCCGAGTATTCAGCATTCGAGGGGTCAATCTGGTGGCTTTCGAGAATCTGCGGTGAGGCCGATCCATCGGGATTATATGCTATGAACGGGCCACCACCGGGTTCGCCGTCGTTGCGCACCATGCCGCATACGCGCAGGGGGCGGTTGAGTTTGGCGGCAAGATGGCGCACAAGGTCCTTGCCTTTGAGTGTGTCGAAAGCCGGATCGGTGATGCACAGTTTGGTAGCCATGAAATTCTTGATTTCCTCGATGTTGGCGTCGAGGGCAGCTCCGCTGTTGAGGATATCGGTGTAGCGGGTGATGGCGTCGTGCAACTCAATGAGGTAGCCGGCAAGTACGCGCTTGTATTGCAGGGTGGGCTGGCGGCGTGAGTCGGGCACTACGTTGTCGATGTTCTTTATAAACACAACTTGCGAGTCGATGTCGGCAAGGTTGCGTATGAGTGCGCCGTGTCCACCGGGGCGGAAGATGAGCTTGCCGTCTTCGCGGAAAGGAGTATTGTCGAGATTAACAGCCACGGTGTCGGTTGATGGTTTCTGCTCAGAGAGCGACACATGATATTTGACACCGAGCTTTTTCTCAAGAGCCGGAATGACCTCGGCGAGTTTGGCTTCAAAAAGTTTACGGTGGTCGGCCGACACGGTGAAGTGCAGGCTAACGTTGCCATTGACCGATGCGCTCTGAGCGCCTTCAACAAGCTGTTCTTCAAGCGGAGTGCGCACGCCGTCGGCATATTTATGGAAGGTGAGCAGGCCTTTGGGCAGATTGCCGTAGTTCATGCCGTCGGCGTTGACTATTGCGCCGATGATATCGTGTATGCGGTTGGCCGCGAGGAGCTCATCGAGGGTCTTGCCGTGGAGCTTCTGCACGGTGGCATCGAGTTGTGCGCGGAATGGCACTTTGTCGATCTGAGCGATGAGCTTGGCAACGGGAGAGCCTTCGGCGGGAGTTTCTTCGGCCTGTTCTAGATAACTGAAGAGAGCCTTGAACATGCGCGAGGCGGCACCTGAAGCAGGCACAAATTTGGTGACAGTGCCACCGTCGGCCAAAAATTTTTCCCAGCGGGCAACGGCCTTGGCTTCTTCTTCGGGTGTAAGCACAGTGATGCCCTTGCCGACAACGGCCGAAGAGGCTATCTTGAGATAGGGGAAACCGGTGACGAAACGGTTGAGTTGTTCGGCAAGCTGCTGCTCGCTGATGCCTTTTGCGGCCAGAGTGGCCTTGTCTGTTTCTTGCATCATTTTTAAGGTAAGTTTTTAGGGGGGATTATTTATTTCGTTTAAATTTCATCTTCTTCTGAGTCACTTAGCGGGATATGCGTTTGAGCAGGCTGTATGCCGGCAGCACACCGAGCTCGCCGGCTTTACTGAGGTCAGCGACCGCGCGCTCTTTGTTGCCGAGACGCAGATATACAAAGCCGCGGTTGTAGTAGGCGTCGCCCATATCGGGCTTGAGACGTATAGCTTCGTTATATGCTTCGAGGGCTGAGGTGAAGTCCTGTAGCTCTACGTATATATTGCCGCGGTTGTAGTGTGCCTGAGCCATGCGTGGCGACAGTTCGATGACTTTGGCAATGTCTGACAGGATGCTCTCGTAGGCAGCACGGCGCATTTGGTAGTCGGCCGCGTGATCGGTCTTGTTGCCCGGTGTTGCGGAGATGCGGTCGTCTTTGTCGGCAGTGAGCATGCGGTGACGAGCCTGGGCCCGCAGGAAGTAGTTGAGCGCATACTCAGGGGCCATTTCCACGGCTCGGTCAAGATCCTTGAGGGCAGCGGTATAGTTGTGGATGGTCACAAAATCGAGGGCACGTGCCAGGTAATCGGCAGCTCGTGGCGTGTGGCTCGAGATATATGCATTATAATACTCAATTGAGGCAAAATGCGCCGCAATGTCGTCTTCGTTGGTGAGTATGGGCGGGTTGTTGGTGACGACAATAGCCTGCCGGAGAGCGCGTGTGGCATTGAGCTCGTCGAGTTCCTGGATATATGAGGTGTTTTCACGCAGCTCTGTTGGGGAAGCATGATAGCTTAATTCCATCATAGGCTCAATGTCTATGGCGAAGTTGCGGTCCTGAACCTTGCCGCGAATATCTTTGTTGTTGAATTCCTGCTCAATGTCGGAGTCGTTCTCTACGGTGAGGAGGGTGGCGAAGTGTCGAGCTACGCTCTCGGGCGTCTCGGCTTCTTCTGCAGTGATGGTATTTGCCGGGGTTTTGGATTGTGGATTTTCTTCGCCGGGTGTGGCTTCTTCCTTGAGTTTGCGTGTGAGGGCGAGAGCTCGGTCATAGTCGGCCATGGCAGCTTTGCGGTTACCGGCTTTGCGCTGCAAGTCGCTGCGCATCATCACCAGCCCCGGCACAGCAGGCATTGCCTCGATGACGCGGTCGAGGTCGGCCAGAGCGGCGTCATATTCTCCGCGCGCGCTGTATATGGCTGCGCGATTATATCGAGCCCTGTAGTCACCGGGGTTGAGCTCAAGAACGCGTGAGTAGTCGGCGAGGGCCCGGTCGTAGGCATTAACCTCGCTCAGCAGCAGACCACGGTTAAACAGGGCCGTGGTGTTGAGCGGCTCAAGCTGCAAGGCATAATCATAGTCGGCCATGGCACCGAAGTAGTCGTTGCGGTGATAGCGCAGGAAGGCGCGGTTGACATAAAGGCCGGCATTGCGGGGAGTGAGTTTTATGGCCTTGTCCATGTCGGCGAGAGCCGATTCATAGTCTTTGCGGCTCTCGATAGCCAAACCAGCACGCATCATGTAGGCATTGGCGATATTGGGGTTGAGTTCGATAGAACGTGTTATGTCGGCTTCGGCACCAATAGTATCGCCGCGCTCAAGGCGTAGTCGGGCACGGCCTACATATCCATTGTCGAAGTTAGGGTAAGCCTTCATAAGAGCGGTGAATGTAGAGTCAGCTCCGTCGAGATCGCCATTGGATTGCTGAGCCAGGGCCATGTTGAACATCAGCTGACGGTTCTGAGGCAACAGCTCGAGGGCGTGGCGATAGTCTTCGACAGCTCCGGCGGTGTTGCCCATGTTCTGGCGTGCTACGCCACGCACTTCATACGCGTCAGTTATAAAAGGATTAAGCTTTATGGCGTGTGAAGCGTCGGCCTCGGCTCCAGCGTAGTCGTCGAGATTGAGTTTGGCGATGGCGCGGTAGAAATATGGCTGGGCCAGATAAGGCTTGGCACCGATGACCTGGTTGAAATACTGTATCGAGAGCATATAGTCCTCGAAATACAGCGAATTTTGCCCTATACGCATCACCTGGTCAGCATTGATCTGAGCTGACGCAGATATTGATGCAGTCAGCACTCCAAACAGACACAGGGCCTTTATGATGATGTTTTTAATAGCTTTCATTTATCGGGCGTATATATAGACGCAAATTTACTGAAAAAATCGGCTATTGCCACTTTCGCCACATTAAAACAATCGTATGGTTTCAAAAAAAATCGTAAATTTGTGCCGAATACTTTTATTCTCACTACCATTAGCCTTAACCGGGTATCACGAACCATGCAGCATCGACGTCTCTACGGTCTGATAGGCCGCCCGCTCACACACTCTTTCTCGGAACGCTATTTCGCCGACAAGTTTGCCCGCGAGGGTATCGATGCGAGCTACGTCAACTTCGAACTACAGGACATAGGTGATGTCATGGAGCTTGTTGCAGAATATCCTGAACTGGCCGGGTTCAACGTCACAATTCCATATAAGCGGCAGATATTGCCGTATATAGACTATCTTGATCCTTTGGCTGAACGTGTGGGTGCGGTGAATGTAGTGAAGATAGATTATGACGGCGATGAGCCGATATTCCGAGGCTATAACAGTGATGTCGTAGGTTTTGAAAAATCCATTTCACCGCTGATTGCCAATCGTAAAGGTTTGCAAGCGCTTGTGCTCGGCACAGGGGGTGCTTCGGCCGCAGTGTGCTGTGCTCTCGACAATCTCGGCATAGAGTGGACGCTTGTGTCGCGCACGCCAGGCGAAGGGCGCATCACTTACGCCGATCTCAATGCATCGGTGATGGCTTCGCATAAACTCATAGTCAACACAACGCCGGCGGGTATGTATCCTGAAGTTGACGCCTGCCCCGATATACCATATCATCTGCTTGACAGCGACAACATCTGCTATGACTTGATCTACAACCCCGAGCGCACGCTTTTCATGACGAAATCAGCTGCACAGGGTGCTGAGGTGTCTAATGGGCTCGGCATGTTGTACCTCCAGGCTGAGGAGTCATGGCGCATCTGGAATACACCGGTTTAACAGACAAAAGTTATATAAAAATAATATCACTCTTTTTTTATAGTTTATGAAATCTTTAGCAAAGCCGATCTATCTGATTGTGATAGCTTTGATTCTTCTTCCACTTGACCAATGGGGGATGTGGAAGATCACTGCGCCTGTGGCCCTGTTTCTTGGCCTGGTGTTTGCCTTTGTGTTTACCAATCCTTATCCGACTTTTAATAAGAAATGCTCGAAATATCTGCTGCAAGTGTCGGTTGTGGCACTTGGTTTCAGCATGAATATCATTGAATCGCTCAAAAGCGGTGCCGACGGCATGATGTTTACAGTGGTGTCAGTGATCGGCGTGATGGTTCTCGGTGTGCTTATCGGCTATCTGATGCATCTTAAGCGCAAGACTTCTTACCTGATTGCTTCGGGCACAGCTATCTGTGGTGGCAGTGCCATAGCCGCGGTTGGTCCGGTCATTAAGGCCGACAGCGACGAAATGGCTGTGTCGCTTGGCGTTATCTTTATTCTTAATGCAATAGCTCTGTTTATCTTCCCCCCATTGGGACACATGTTTGACATGTCGCAGACTCAATTTGGCACATGGGCAGCCATAGCTATCCACGACACCTCATCAGTTGTCGGAGCCGGAGAGGCATACGGGCAGGTTGCATTCGAGACAGCCACCCTCATTAAACTCACCCGTGCCCTGTGGATTATTCCGCTGGCCTTCGCTACCATGTTTATCTTCAAAGATAAAACCGGCAAGGTGTCTATACCCTGGTTTATCTTTATGTTTGTCGGTGCGATGATGATTAATACATGGTGTCCGCTGCCCGATGTTGTCAACAAGGTTCTCTACTGGGTGGCTAAGCGCGGTCTGGTTGTGACGCTGTTTTTTATCGGTGCATCGTTGTCGCCTGCCATGATAAAGCATGTGGGTGTGCGCCCGCTCTTGCTTGCGGTCATTTTGTGGATTGCAATCGGAGTGTCGAGTCTTCTCGTGGTTCTCACCACTGTAGAGTGATTATGAAATGAAAGCGCCGATGTCGCTTATGCCCGCTGTGCCGATTGCTGTCGGTCTGGGTTGCGGTATCGCGCTCCAACAATATACGACATCGCTGTGGTGGCCTTTTCTTGTGGCTGCCGTAGCGATGTCGTTTTTCATACTGCGCAGGCGCATTGCCGGATTTGTCTGTGCGGTTGCTGCCTGTGGATGGTTGCTTGCATACGTTTCTGCAGAGCCGCATGATGATATACCATTCATTCATGATGATGAGTCATGCTTTGTCGGCGTGGTGGAGTCGGTGAGTGAGCATCCCGCATCCCGCACTCTCAGGGTTGAGATCTTTGCACAAGGCATAGATGTGCACAGTCTGCGAGATTGTGACCATTTTGACGCCTCTGTAGTTATTCCTTCGCTTGACCCTGTCATTAATCAGGGAGACACTATCGTAGCACGAGGTATGCTACTCGCTGTCCCTCGCCCGGTGTATATGCCGTCGGTTACGGAATATGAGCAATATCTGGCATCTACAGGTATTGCGGCGAGGTGCACCTCGGCAGAATTGTTGCATGTGAGTCCACGGCTAAGACAGCAGCGGGAGCCTTTGCGCAGGCAAATGGCTATGTGTCTGTTGGGTTCACATCTGCAATATGAGTCAGCTGCGCTGATAGCTGCACTTGTCGCCGGTGACGATTCGCTTATCCCGGAGAGTATAAACGCCGATTATCGCTATGCCGGCATGGCTCATCTGCTGGCACTGAGCGGCATGCATGTGGGTATTTTGCTAATGATTATCGCTGCGTTGCTTCTGCCGGTCAGACTATGGAGTGGCCGGCGTGTGTATCTTGTGGTGGCCGTGGTGCTTCTGTGGCTTTATGCTGCATTCACGGGTATGTCGGTGTCGGTTGTTAGAGCGACTGTTATGGCTACCGTGTTGCTCGGTGCGCGGCTGCTCGATCGCCGCTATAGTGCTCTCAACGCTCTTGCTGTAGCGGCAATAGTGATTTTGCTTGCCGATCCTCAGGCGTTGTATAACATAGGGTTTCAGTTATCTTTTGCGGCAGTGGCGTCGGTGATATTGTTTATGGCACCTCTTAACTCTCTATATGATAACCGCAAACTTGGGATGTTGCTCCCTGCCGCGCAGATGATTGTATTATCGTCAGCGGCATTTATCGGCACACTGCCGGTGCTGGCCTATCATTTCGGCTATGTGTCGGTGTATTCGCTTCTCACAGCCGTGCCTGTGTGTGTGCTGATGCCTCTAATACTTTGCAGCGGCGCATTGTATGCCTTGCTGCTTGTCTGCGGGGTGCAATGGCAATGGCTTGGTGCTGTAGTTGATAGCCTGTGCTCATGGTTAAGTAATATTGCGTCGGGGGTAGCCTCGTTGCCGCACTCTTCGCTCACAATGCCTGTAGTGGGTAGTGCATGGTTTGTAGTGCTATGGGTGCTTGGGTTGCTGCTGTTATGGTATGCATTGCTGAGGAGATCGGCAATTACGGGCTTGTGTGCTGTGTGCTTGCTTGCGACAGTGTTTATGCTGCCCCAAGTAGTGAATACACCCCGCGATGAGGTCTATGTAGTAGAAGGTTTAGCTTATCCGGAAGTGCTTGTCAGCACTCAGCAGGAGTGTCACATCATGATGGCCGACACCCCTGATTCAATAGGAGTGCGGCGTAGTCTTGAGTCGTATATGCGGGCGCGAGGGGCCGAAACACTTGGTTTTACGCGGTCGCTGGCGTGCAACGCGGGTGGCCGGGTGTTTCGCATCGTCACATCCGGGCGCCGTCTTGTTGATGCTAAGGTTGATTATGCCCTCGTGGGGGCCTCGACAACAGCACACCCGGCAGAGGCTCTCGCCTCACTTCGCCCCGACACAGTGGTGCTGTCGGCTACGGTAGCGCCGGAGAAGCGGCGCAAATGGGCACAAGCATGCGCCGATGCAGGCGTAGCAGTCGTTGACATGCGCTTTGCAACGGTGCATATATGCCGTTGATATTAAGTTGGGGGGGATGCTATTTAATTTTTTGAAACAGCGGAGTGTCGGGCACAAGATATATCTCAACACGTCGGTTCTTCCTGCGGTTTTCCCGAGTGCTGTTGTTGGTCACCGGGTCTTCCATTCCCAGACCGTAGGGAACAATCAGCGGGGCGGTGTCGCCAGCCAACGATGCCAGATATCCGTCGATGGCTCCAGCGCGTTCCTCCGTCAGTGAGTCGGCGTATTCCTCCGAACCGGTGTTGTCGCTGGACACAGCTATAAGCATTTTGTAGAGCTGGGGCTGGCGCACGTATGCGCCCAACGGTTTAAGAATGTCGTGTGCCGATGCGAGTAGCTGAGTGCTGTTTGGTGCGAAGAGCGCGTCGCATGGTATGGTGACTACAAGCACTTCGCCTGAACGAGTGGTGGAGACTTCCAAATTATGCTTGCGAAGGTGGGTGACATTGCTGCGCACATTGCTGAGTATGGTTTCGCGTAGCTTAGCGGGCACCTTCGGTGTCTCTACATTTGCATCAAACTCCATTTCAAGCGGGTCGGCATCGACGACTTCGGTTTTCGGCGCGCGTGCCGATGCTGTGCCTGCGCACAGCGCCAATGCTGCCGCCGCCACTGTCATCCGCGACCGAAGTATTTTGATAGACCTGCGCATAATAATAGTATGACGTTGATCAGTCAAGGTCAATCTCGTCGTCTTGCTCATAGAGCTCGTCTTCAGCCGTCATCTCGGCTTTTACAAGAGCTTCTACATCATTGAGGTCTATAGTGTTGCCCTTGTCTTTCTTGAGCATATTGCGGGTATAGTTCATCAGGTCCTCAACATTGAGGTCATCATCGTCTCCGTCGGCGTCAATGTCGAGAAATCCTTTTTCGTCATAGTACTCCCACACGATGTCATAGATGATTGTTAGGTCATCGTCGTTGTATTTGTTGCGGAGCTCTTCGGGGAGAGCCTTGCGGGTTGCGTCGATAAGCGCTTGTTCTGAAATCATGGTTTTGTGGTTTTAGTTGGATGTTACGACTATATAATGTGTCGGCAGGCAGTATTGTTCACAAATCGAGCAGCCCGACAGGAAGCGACATATATATATGCTCGGTTTCGGGATCAACGCGATCTACAAACTCGTCGGCTATGGGTATTAGTATCCTCTCGTTGTCGGTGGATTCCACAACGAACAGCGCATTGAGGGTAGACATATCAATGTCGGTGACAATGCCCAGCGTCTTGCCGTCGGCTACGATAGTGTATCCAATCAGGCTGTCGGCTCCAACATAGCCGTCATTGTCATCATCGTCGTCGTCATCATTGTTGTCGCTGAGCGAGCGCAGTGTAGAGGTGAGTGCATAGACGGTAGAGCCGGTGTAGGCTGCAGCCTCAGAGTCGGAGTCGATGCCCTCGAAAGTCACCAGCCAAGCCTCACTGCCTCGCGGGCGCGATGATGTGACCATGAAAGGCACAAAAATACCGTCGACATCCATCATGAGGAAGTGGATATCGGCGGGGTCAAGGTCACAACTCAGGCTCACCGACATTTCTCCGGCGTGACCATGGGGCTTGTTGACGTGGCCTATTTCAGTGAGTTCTCTGCGGGTAATCATGTAGGTGACCGGTCGGGTGCAAGACTTTATTTTTTCTTTTTCTTCTTGCCAGCAGGTTTGGGCGCAGCCTGAAATTCGAGCAACTTATGCACGCCCGGCAGCAATATCAGAGCGCCGTCAGACATTTCGCGCAGGTCCTTGAAGATCTTCTCGTCGTCGGTGTTCTCGTTTTCGGCAGCCACCATAATCTTTTTCATCTGATTGGCCAACAGCATTATCAGAGCATCTTTTTCCTCTCCGGCAGGCATATCGGCAGCGATGTTTATCATCTGCTCGATGTTGCGGCCATACTGGCGGCGGCGAAGATCGCCCCCGGCGCCGTAGGGGAGTTTGTGTGGAGTGTCGGAGATGGCTTCGGGCTGCACAATCTCAACCGGGTAATCGATGTCGAGCTTGAAGTCGCTCATTATTGCCAGGTGGTCCCAAAGCTTTTGGCGGAATCCTTCGGCGTTGCGCTGCGATGGAAAGAGATTTGACATGGCGGCCACAATGGAGTGAGCGCACTGTGTGCGCTCACTCTTGTCCTGAATCGTCAGGCAGTGGTCTACCATTTGCTGGATTATGCGGCCGTACTCGGGGAGCACGAGCTGCTTGCGTTGCGTGTTATAGGTGAGCATGCGGAGTGATTACATGTTCATGCCGCCGTCGACCTGAATAACCTGGCCCGAAACGTAAGAAGACATGTCAGAAGCCAGGAAGGTGGCAACATTAGCGATGTCTTCGGGCTTGCCGCCGCGACGCAGAGGAATTTTCTTGCACCATTCGGCGCGAATATCGT
>CAZAME010000066.1:0-9823 GCA_964486445.1 uncultured Bacteroides sp.
CCGGCGCCCCGCTTTTTATGGATGCTACGCCGGCGCTGTCAATCTTCGAACTTCGCGCCAAAGCGCGTCGCCTCGTGCGCGAGCATAACGTGAAGTTCATCGTCATCGACTACCTGCAGCTGATGAATGCCTCGGGCATGCGTTTCGGTAGCCGCGAACAGGAGGTATCTATGATTTCGCGCTCGCTCAAACAGCTTGCCAAGGAGTTGAACATACCCATCGTTGCCCTCTCGCAGCTCAACCGACAGGTGGAATCGCGCACCGACGGCAAACGCCCGCAGCTGTCAGACCTGCGCGAGTCGGGTGCCATAGAGCAAGACGCCGACATCGTGTGCTTCATCCACCGACCCGAGTATTACCTCAAATCAGGAGAAGACGCGTCGGGCAACGACATCCGCGGACTTGCCGAATTTATCGTTGCCAAGCACCGCAGCGGTTCGGTCGACGATGTAAAGCTGCGTTTCCGCTCAAAATTTGCTCGCTTCGAGAACTGGAGTGCCGGCCCGGAGATGGAATTAGTGAGCCGCACATCAAATCTTAACACTTCTGACGCTCCTGGAGACTTCACTCCGTCATCGCACGTATTCACCAATGGATCAGTAGATTTCACTCCTTCTCCGGATGAAACCGTGCCTAACTTCTAAAAAAAATACAGAAATTTTGAAATTTTTTTCATGTTCACTCAACCTTTTTTGATGTTACGTTGTTCTTAGAGTATAACAACAACAAAACAAGCAATCAACATTCAAAACTCAACTATTTAGAATATGAAAAAAGCTGTATTATTGATGACTCTCGCGCTCAGTAGCGTGGCAGTTTTCGCTCAGAAAGTAGACAAAAACGAAGTAAAGCAACTCAAGAGCTTCCTCGCTCAGCCCGCTGAAAAGGATGCGACCAACGCACAAGCTCTTAAGATCACCGACCTCAACAACCCCTCCACATGGGAAGGCGTAACCGTTGAAAACGGCCGTGTAACCGAAATCAAGTGGAAGGATAAGAAAATCGCCGGTAACCTTGACCTCTCAGGCTTCACCGCACTTAAGACAGTAGATGTTTCACGCAACAAGCTCACATCTCTCAGTGTTGACGGCGACGTTGCCCTCACCGAACTCAACGGTTCACGCAACCAGCTCGCTACTGTAGACTTCGGCAAGTGTGCAGCTCTGCAGAAAGTAAGCCTCAACAACAACCGCATCACCGATATGGTTATTGAAGGCGCCACCGCAATCGAGAACCTCAACGTTTCTAATAACTACTTCTCAGACCTCAACGTCGCAGGTATCACCTCGCTGAAGACTCTCAATTGCCAGGGTAACCACCTCGAAAACCTCAAGATCGACGGTTGCACCGGTTTGAAGAACCTCTACGCCGGCTACAACAAGCTCACAAGCCTCAACCTCTTCGGTGTTGAAAGCCTCGAAAACCTTAACGTTGACGGCAACCAGCTCACCACAATGATTGTTTCGGGTCTGCCCTCACTCTCTACTCTGGTCTGCACCGACAACAACATGACTTCTCTCGGTGTTCGCAACTGCGATAACCTCCTCGACCTGGTTTGCTCTTACAACGACCTCACTACTCTCGACGTGAGCGGTTGCACCAAGCTCCTCTTCGTAGACTGCTCTTACAACGACCTCACCCGTCTGAACCTCTCGAACCAGACCTACCTCCAGCGCCTGCTCTGCAACAACAACCAGCTCCAGATGCTCGACGTATCTTTCGACTCAGCTCTGACCTACGTGAACTGCCGTTACAACGTTCTCACCGACCTCCGCACAGTCGCTACTCCTAACCTGCGAATGATCGCTTGCCAGTGGAACCCCTAATAATTAAGAAACACATTCTTTCTTAGACACTATATTCAATAATTGAAATAGAACAACTACCCGGCACGGGGCGCAACAAAAAACTTGCGCCCCGCGCTTCTTTTTTGTACCTTTACGCCTGATAAATCCACACTTCTTATGCCGGCCTTCGCTCAGATACTCCTGCCCCTGCCTTTCAACGAAACTTTCACCTATGCAGTCCCCCCGGCTCTGCAAGGCAAGGTTGCACGCGGCTACAGAGTCATCGTGCCCTTCGGCACACGCAAATTCCACACCGGCATTGTCACTGAGGTCACAGACAAGGCTCCTGAGGGCATCAACATCAAGGAGATCGCCGTGGTGCTCGACGATACCCCTATAATACGCCGACCCCAGCTGCAGTTCTGGCAATGGATGGCCGAGTACTATCTCGCACCTCTCGGTGATGTGCTCAAAGCCGCTCTACCCGCCGGGCTCAAAATCGAGAGCGAGACTGTGGTGGCTCCCGCCCCCGACGCCGAGGCCGCCGAATTAGCTCTGCTCACCGAACGCCAGATGCATATCCTCAGCGCCCTCAAGCTGCACAAAGCTATGTCGGTAAGCGAAATTGAGAAACAGACTGGATTCAGCAACGTGTCGGCAGCCGTGAGCTCTATGGTAGAGAAAGGTGTCGTCATTATTAATGAGAAGCTTGTAGAACGCTATCGCGCCAAGACCGAGACCTTTGTGAGCATACGGTCGCCCTACGACACACCGGCCGGCGTGCGCGAGGCATTTCAGATCATCGGCCGCGCTGAAAAACAGCAGCTCGCCTTCATGACTTTGCAGGAAATGCTGCGACGCAATGGAGCCGACACCAGGCCGGAGGTTACGCGCAAAGCACTGATGGAGCGCAGCGGTGTCACGTCTACAATCATAAAAGCACTCATTGATAAAGGAGTCATAGAAGAATACACCCGCACTGTCGGGCGATTCACACCTCCGCAGGGCGACCCGGTGCCGCTCCCCGAACTTTCATCCGCTCAGAAACAGGCACTCCGCAAACTCCACACTTCGCTCAAAAGCCACGACATAACTCTGCTCCACGGCGTCACATCTTCGGGCAAGACCGAGATATACACACACCTCATCGACCACGTTTTGTCGTTGGGGCGGCAGGTGCTATACCTTGTCCCAGAGATAGCGCTGACCACCCAACTCACTCAGCGGCTTCAACGAGTATTCGGCGACAAAGTCATCATTTATCACTCAAAGTTCTCCGACAACGACCGCGTGGAAGTCTGGCGCAGACTCCTCGGCTCGGGTGAGCCGTGTGTAGTTCTTGGAGCACGCTCGTCGGTATTTCTGCCTTTCGCCGATCTCGGACTTGTCATAGTCGACGAGGAACACGAAAGTAGCTACAAGCAGGCCGACCCGGCACCGCGATACAACGCCCGCGATGCTGCCGCCATGCTTGCAAAAATGCACGGTGGCAAAACTGTGCTCGGCTCGGCGACACCGGCTATTGAGACATACTACAAGGCTCTGCAAGGAAGGTTCGGTCTTGTAAGTCTCACTGAGCGCTATGGCAAAAACACCACTCTGCCGAAGATCACCGTCATTGATATGAAGGAACAGCGCAAGCGCCATCTGGCCGAAGGCGCATTCTCGCAGGATGCTCTCGACCTCACCCGCGCTGCCATAGCCGACGGCCGTCAGGCAATAATATTCCACAACCGCCGCGGCTTTGCCCCGGTAGCGCGGTGCCGTGCATGCGCACATGTGCCCAAATGCACCGATTGCGACGTGTCGCTGACATATCACCGGAGTTCCAACAGACTCGTGTGCCACTACTGTGGCGCTACCTACCCTCTGCCCGACCGGTGCCCGGTGTGTAAAGAGCCACAGATAGAAGTGCTCGGCTATGGCACCGAACGCATCGAAGACGAAATCGCCGCCCTGTTCGCCGACAACAGAGTGCTCCGCATGGATCTCGACACGACACGTGCACGCGATGCCTATCAAAATATCATCGACACTTTTTCGCAGCACAAGGCCGACATACTCATCGGCACTCAGATGGTCACCAAGGGTCTCGACTTCAGCGATGTCTCCACCGTGGCAGTGCTCAACGCCGACACGCTCATAAACTTCCCCGACTTCCGCTCGGCCGAGCGTGCTTTCAACATGCTCATGCAAGTGGCGGGCCGTGCAGGCCGACGCGACAATAAAGGCCAGGTGCTACTGCAGACCTATCAACCTGCGCATCCCGTGGTGAGTTTTGTTGCAGCCCACGACTACGAAGGGTTCTACAACATGGAGATCGAAGAGCGGCGCATGTTTGCCTATCCGCCATTCACTCGCATAATATATGTTTATCTGCGTCACCGCGATCGCGACCGTCTCGAGAACATCGCCGAGCGCTACGGGGCCACACTTCGCCAACTCTTCGGCACCCGCGTCAGCGGTCCTGAAGAACCGGCAGTGTCGCGTGTGCAGCAACTGTATATACGCAAACTCATGCTTAAGGTCGAGACAACGGCATCAATGCGCAAGATCAAGCAGGTGCTTCTCGATGCACATGCTGCAATTGCAGCTCACCCCGATGCACGCGGCATCATCATACACTACGACGTAGACCCGTATTAACAACCATTCATAATAAAATTACACCGGGCCGCGAGAATCTTATTGACTCGCGGCCCGGTGCATTTATGTCACTGGGATTGTGTTACAGTTTTTTCCTTACGCCAGACAGAGTATTAAAGCCTGGGCGGCAACTACTCGCAGGAACATGGTGAGTGGGTATACCGTAGAATAGCTGACGGCAGGTGCATCGTTGCCGGTGGAGTTGTTGGCAAATGCAAGTGCCGGGGGATCGGTGTATCCGCCCGAAAACAGACCCATGATGGTGAGATAGTTGATTTTCTTCTTGCGGGCGATGATGCCTACAACCACGAGGGGCACGAAGGTGATGACGAAGCCCCAGATAACCCACCACATACCGGTGAGATTAAATACTGTGTCAGCAAAGCCGCGTCCTGCCGATATACCCACCGATGCCAGGAACAGGCAGATGCCAAGTTCGCGCAACATCAGCGAGGCCGACGACGAGGTGTAGGTGACGAGTTTAAGGCGATAGCCAAAACGGCTCAGCAGAATAGCAACCACAAGCGGACCACCTGCAAGACCGAGTTTCATGCCAAAACCTATGTCTATGCTGCCAAGCGCAATACCAAGCACGATACCCACAAAGATTGTTATAAGGTTCGGCTGATTGAGGCGCTTCATTGAGTTGCCGAGACGACCGGCCAGACGATCTATGTCATCAAGATTACCGACTACGGTGATGCGGTCGCCCATCTGCAGTCGCAGGCCGGGCGAGGCAAGCAGGTCTACGCCGGCACGATTTACGCGGGTTGCATTGAGCTGATAACCATTGTGAAGGCGCAGAGAGCCGAGGGCCACGCCGTTGTACTCGCTCTTGGTGATGAGAATACGACGCGAATAAACCGGAGTCTGTGCTGTCTCCCAGTCCACTTCTATCTCTTTGCCGAGCACCGAGCGGAACATGTCTATATCCTTTGCCGAATATACGATGAGCAGCTTGTCGCCAATGTGTATATCAGTGGTAGATCGCGGAATTATGATCTCGCCGTCGGGGCGCATGATACGCGACACCACAAAGTTGCAAGTAATCACGTCGTGGAGCTGCAGCAGAGTGCGCCCGTCGATCAGAGCATTTGTCACCTCTATCGATATCATGTCGGGCTTAAGGGTGGAGTTGCTCTGCTCGTCTTCGATGCTCTTCACCTCTTCCTGAACATTGATACGGAAAAGTCCGCGCACCACAAACATGGCTGCAATAATGCCGATGACACCTAAAGGATAAGCTGCCGCATATCCCGACGCCATCACGTTGGCGGCCTCTGATGCTCCGTTGGAGAGCGACACTATGGTCTGCTGGGCGGCAGCAAGACCGGGGGTATTGGTGACCGCACCACTCATGACACCCACAAGCGCGCTGACATCATTGACGTTACCGAAGAAATAAATGCCAAGCACTATCAGCACGTTAAGCGCAATAGCAAGCACAGCAAGGCCATTGAGGGTGACACCTCCTTTCTTGAACGAGGAGAAGAAACCGGGGCCTACCTGCAGACCGATTGAGAAGATGAAAAGTATCAGACCGAACTCTCGCACAAACTTGAGCACCTGGTCGTCAACGATGTATCCGAAGTGACCCATGAGAATGCCCACGAAGAGCACGAAAGTCACGCCAAGCGACACACCGCAGAGCTTCATCTTACCCAAATAGATGCCGGCGGCAATGACGAAGGAATAAAGCACCAACGTGCTGCCTATCGACACATTGCCCGGAAAGAATAATTCCTGAAACCAGTTCATAGGTAAAATTTATTATAAAATATTGATAATGACCGATTTGTAGGTATATACAGCGACGCATCGCCGTTTTGAAGGTGCAAAGTTAGTCAAAATTTCCGAGATAGCGCGCGTGCTTACTCGTCTTTCGTGAGATCGAGCACAACATTGTCGTTGCCCTTCTCAAAGTAGACCTTGCGCAGAGGATTGCGGGTGGCGTAGTCGTGGCGTTCACGGTTGCGGTAAATGTCGAGAGCCATATACACAGCATGGCGCATTGACTCGGGATCGGCAACTCCTTTACCGGCGATATCGTATGCAGTGCCGTGATCGGGCGATGTGCGCACGTATGGCAAGCCGGCTGTAAAATTCACGCCCAGATTCATTTCAAGCGCCTTGAAAGGAGCAAGACCCTGATCGTGATACATAGCTACGACGCCATCAAAGTGGGTGTATGCATCGGATCCCCAGAAGCCATCGGCCGGATAAGGACCAAAACAAAGCACCTTGCGGCTGTGGGCACTCTCTATTGCCGGAGCTATCGACTCTGTCTCCTCAGCGCCAAGAAGTCCGTTGTCGCCGGCATGAGGATTAAGCGCAAGCACGGCTATACGCGGACTCGATATCGAATAGTCACGCACCAGCGAGCGGTGGAGCGCCATAATTTTTTCTTCTACAGCCTCTTTTGTAATGAGCGCCGGCACATCCTTCAAAGGCACATGGGTAGTGACAAGAGCAACCTTTATGTCATCGGTTGCGAGCACCATCAGCGCCTTGTCACCCTCATTTTCAGCAAGCACCGATTCAAGATACTCAGTATGTCCGGGGAATGGGAATGTATCGCTGTGTATTGTTGCCTTATTGACCGGAGCTGTGACAAGCACATCGATAGCGCCTGCGCGCAGATCGGCTGTTGCGCGCTCAAGAGCCTTAAACGCAGCCTCTCCTGCCACTGCTGAAGCCACGCCGGGCTCAACTTTGGTGTCCTCTCCCACTACATTGATGATGCTGTAGCTACCCTCGCGAGCCTGCTCGGCACTGTCGATCTGCACAAGTTTCACCTCCGGCAGTTCTTCGGCCTTGCGATAAAATGCAGCAATCTTGGCCGAGCCATAAATAACGATTGTGCACATCTCGGCCATACGGGGATCTTCGAGCATCTTGAGGATCACCTCATAGCCGATCCCGTTGATGTCGCCTTGGGTGATGCCTACCTTTATGTTGGATGTTTTCTTCATATCTTGGTGGATGTATATTTTATGTAGTTATTGCTTATTCTGTTTACCGGCGAGCATGCCACAGGCAGCGTCTATGTCCTCACCGCGCGAAGCCCTGATGGTTGCAGTGACACCCAGTGAATTTAGCCTGTCGCGGAAAGCCTCCATAACGGCCTGCGACGACGGCCTGCGAGCGTCGCTGTCGTCTATGGCATGATAGCGTATGAGGTTGACTCTCGCCGATGTTCCGCGTATGAGCCGTGCCAATGCATCGGCATGCCGCATATCGTCGTTCTGCCCGCGGAACATTGTATATTCCACCGACAGACGGCGCTGATGTGCAAAGTCATAGTCGCGCAACATCTCCATCACCTTTGCCACCGGCCACGCTTTCTCGGCTGGCATCATGGCTGCGCGCGATGCCGCAAACGGCGAGTGCACCGAGATTGCCACATGCACCTTGGTCTCATTGAGAAGCCGGCGCAGATTATGGAGCACACCTATCGACGACACCGTTATGCGTTTCGGGCTCCAGGCCAATCCCCACGGCGCCGTGAGTATTTCTATTGCCGTCAGCACGGCATCGATATTGTCGAGAGGTTCGCCCATGCCCATGAAGACAATATTGGTGAGCGCTTCGCTCTCCTTTATCGAAAGCACCTGGTTGATTATGTCGGCTGCATCGAGGTTGCCATGAAAGCCCTGACGACCGGTCATGCAGAACGCACAGGACATCTTGCAGCCGGCCTGCGAACTCACGCAGAGCGTAGCTCGGTCATCGTCGGGAATCATCACAGCCTCAATGTCGCGGCCCCCACGACCCTCAAAGAGATATTTAGCAGTGCCGTCGGCGCTGCGACTGCACATTTTGGGCGCCGTGCGGCCCACGCAGTAGCTTTCAGAAAGTCGTTGGCGACCAGCCTTCGACAGATCGGTCATAGCCTCTATGTCAGTCACTCTTTTCTCATATAGCCAGCGGGCCATTTGCTTAGCTGAGAAAGCAGGCAACCCGACCTCAGCGGCAACCTGCCTCAACTGCGGCAGCGTGAGTCCTATGAGTTTTTTCTTTGCTTCCATAACTTTTACAAAGTTACACAAAAAAAGCGAGTCTTCATCAGCTCAGCTGCTAAAAAGCAACCGCCGATGCAAAGCGACTTAAGCGCATTGCATCGGCGGTTGGTTATTTTTGTGTCTGTCCGGAAGCTCTATCAGAGGCCTCGGCCGTGGCAGTTTTTATATTTCTTGCCGCTGCCGCAGGGACAGGGATCATTGCGGTTGATGCGGGGAGCCGCCTTGGCCGGCATGGGGCGTTGCTGTTCGCCCTGACGTGCTGAGGCAGCCTGTCGCTGTGCCTGCTCGCCGGGAAGTCCGGGAGCGCCTGCACCGCGGCTCGCATTATAGCGCGAATAATCGCGGGGCATTTCAGGGGCTGCCTGCTTAACCTCGGGCTGACGTCTTGGTTCAGGTGCCGGAGCTGCCTGCTGCTCGGCCTGAGCCTGCTGCTGAGGCGCCGGTGTGGTGTTGGCAGGGCGCAGATAGATCTGGCCGCGCATAAGTGCCGAGATTGCCTTGACGTTGAGGTTATTGAGCATATTCTCAAACATGTGGAACGACTCAACCTTATAGATAACCAGCGGGTCTTTCTGCTCATACGAAGCATTCTGCACCGACTGGCGAAGTTGATCGAGCTCACGCAGATGCTCCTTCCACAGTTCGTCGATGGTGACAAGCAGGATAGCCTTGTGCCACTCCTTGACAATAACGGCGCACTCGGTGTCGTAAGCCTTGCGGATGTCTACACGCAGGTGGAATACACGCTTGCCGTCGGTGATGGGCACGATGATGTCGCCCTGAGCGCCACGCTCCTCTACCCACTCGCGGATAACGGGCATTGCCACCTCGCGGATGCGGCGTGTTCTGCGGTCGAAAGCCTCGTTAGCAGCTGAGAGCAGTCGGTCGATGGCTGTCTCGCGGTCCATGTTCTTGTACTCTTCTTCCGTGAAGGGAGTCTCCATAGCGAGCACCTTGAATATCTCGAGTGTAAGCTCGGGATAGTCGGCAGGCTGATTATAGGTCATGATGAGGTTCTCCACGATGTCTGAGAGCATATTGGCGATGTCGATGCCTATGCGCTCGCCGAGCAGGGCATGGTTGCGGCGCGAGTAGATATATGTGCGCTGCTTGTTCATCACGTCGTCATATTCAAGCAGGCGCTTGCGGATGCCGAAGTTGTTCTCTTCGACGCGTTTCTGAGCCTTCTCGATAGCGTGCGACACCATGCTCGACTCTATCATCTCGCCTTCTTTAAGGCCGAGGCGATCAAGCACCTTCATCACTCGGTCGGAAGCAAACAGACGCATGAGCTGATCTTCAAACGACACATAGCTTTGCTCTTTGTATGATTTAGGGCTTCATTAATGGTGTAAGTAAGAATCGGAG
>CAZAME010000067.1:0-9676 GCA_964486445.1 uncultured Bacteroides sp.
GCCAACTGCGATGTAGAGTTTGGGGCGCACGGTCACACCGGTCTGGCCGATCTGGCGCTCATGCTCCACAAGACCGGCATCGACAGCTGCGCGCGAAGCACCAACCTCTGCACCGAGGGTGTTGGCAAGGTCATAGAGCAGCTGGAAGTTTTCCTTTGTGCCCACGCCATAGCCACCGGCCACGATGATGGGAGAGTTCTTGATGTTGACCTTCGACTTTTCGATGTGACGATCGATGATCTCGACAACGAAGTCGGTGTCGGCAACATACTTCTTTGCATCGAGGTTCACAACCTCGCCCTTGTAGTTGGGGTCGCGCACTTCTTTCTTCATCACACCCTCGCGCACTGTTGCCATCTGCGGGCGGCAGTCGGGGTTGACGATGGTAGCAACGATGTTACCGCCGAAAGCGGGGCGGATCTGATAGAGCAGATCGGTATATTCCTTGCCGGTCTTGGGGTCGGTGTGGTCACCGATCTCAAGCGATGTGCAGTCGGCAGTAAGACCGCTGTGGAGAGCCGAAGAAACGCGGGGGCCAAGGTCACGACCTACGCATGTGGCACCCATCAGAGCAATCTGAGGCTTGATTTCGCGGAACAGATTGATGAGCACTGCGGCATGAGGATTTGAGGTGTAGGGGCTGAGGCGCTTGTCTTCAACCTTGTAGAGAGTGTCTACACCGTAGGGAAATACTTGCTCGTCGACTTTGTCAAGACCGTCGCCGACAGCGAGAGCCTGCAGCTCCACACCCAGACGATCGGCCAGCACGCGGCCCTTGGTGAGCAGTTCGAGCGATACGTCGGCAACGTGGCCGTCTTCAATCTCGAGATATACTATTACGTTGTTTTCTTTTGCCATTGTAATATCTTGTGAATGTGTGTATGGCCGGTGTTATTAGCCGATGGTGTGGTTGGTGATGAGTTCGCAGATGAGCTGCTCGAGCTGAGCGTCGTCGGCAGCGGGAATGCGGCGGCTCTCCTTGGCGGTGAAGACCACGTTTTCCACGGCCTTTACCTTAGTGGGCGAACCGGGCATACCGATCTGAGCGGGATCAGCGTCGACGTATGCAGCCGACCATTCCTGCAGTTGCAGAGCGGGGCGGGCATCGACCACAGCCTGCTCCTCGGGTGTGAGCTTAGCCTTCTCTGAGGGCGACACAGCGCGCTTGTAGGCCATGACACGACGTGCATTGCGGGGGCGGCAGGGAGC
The DNA here is from genome assembly GCA_964486445.1 of uncultured Bacteroides sp. Lineage (GTDB taxonomy): Bacteria > Bacteroidota > Bacteroidia > Bacteroidales > Muribaculaceae > CAG-873. Next base: position 1,210 of record CAZAME010000067.1, read on the forward strand.
AGCCGAGCCGTTAACAGTAACAACACAGGGCAGCGGAGCCTTCACGGTCTCCACGCCATGCTCAAGACGGCGCTTAACAGTGACTGTGCCGTTTGAGAGGTCGAGAATCTCCTCGGCATAAGTTACCTGAGGGATACCGAGTTTTTCAGCAATCTGAGGACCAACCTGCGCGGTGTCGCCGTCGATAGCCTGGCGGCCGGAGAGAATGATGTCGTAGTTGCCGAATTTGCGGATGGCCTGAGCCAGCGAATAAGAGGTAGCGAGAGTGTCGGCACCGCCGAGAACGCGGTCGGTGAGAACGATGCCGGTGTCTGCGCCGCGGAAGATTGCTTCACGGATGACTTCGGCTGCACGGGGCAGACCCATCGTGAGGATGGTGACTGTGGAGCCGGGATTCAGATCTTTAAGGCGAAGAGCCTGCTCGAGAGCGTTGAGGTCTTCAGGATTGAAGATTGCGGGCAGAGCAGCACGGTTGATAGTGCCGTCGGCCTTCATCGCATCTTTGCCCACATTGCGGGTATCAGGCACCTGCTTGGCGAGCACAATGATGTTGAGACTCATGTTGATTGGTTCGGGTTAATATTGGTTTTGTTGTTGAGTTTTCTCTACAGTTTAGGGCACAAAGTTAGTAATAATGCCCCGAAATGCGAAACATTTTTTATAATCTTTTGATATTAAGCATCTCAGTCGAGGCTCTCAGTCGAGGCATTTAATGAGCTTCAAGCCAGTCGTGCCCGACACCTGCCGACACCGTCAGCGGCACTCGCGACTCGGGGAAAGCGCTCTCCATCAATCTGATAACCATATTTTTCAGTTCGTCGAGTTCGTCTGGAACGACGTTAAAGACAAGTTCGTCATGCACCTGCATGATCATGCGTGAGCGCAGCCCTCGGTCGCTAATGGCACGGTCAATATCTATCATCGCACGCTTGATAATGTCGGCCGCACTGCCCTGCAGAGGTGCATTGATGGCATTTCGCTCGGCATAACCGCGCACCACAGCATTGCGCGAGTTGATATCAGGCAGATAACGGCGGCGCCCCTTGACGGTCGAGACATATCCGTTGCGTCGGGCATCTTCAATAGACTTATTCATATAGTCTTTAACACCAGGATAAGCCCTGAAGTAGCCGTCGATGAGAGCCTTGGCCTCAGCACGCGATATATTCAGCCGCTGCGACAGGCCAAATGCCGAGATGCCGTAAATGATGCCGAAATTGGCAGTCTTGGCCGCACGACGCTGGTCGTCGGTCACCTCAGCCGGCGCTATATGATGTATTTTTGCAGCCGTGGCGCGGTGTATGTCGGCATCTGCCAGGAAGGCTTCGGTGATATGCGGGTCGGCACTCAGGTGCGCCATAAGCCTGAGCTCTATCTGTGAATAGTCGGCCGAGAGAATCAGGCAACCGGGATCGGCTATAAATGCACGGCGAATCTCGCGCCCTTCTTCGGTGCGAATGGGTATGTTCTGCAGATTAGGATTAGTTGAGGAGATGCGGCCGGTGGCAGTGGCCGTCTGGTTATATGTAGTGTGGATCTTGCCGGTAGCAGGGTCGACGAGCAATGGCAAGGCGTTGACATACGTGGCAAGCAGTTTGCGCAGCCCGCGCACATCGAGTATCAGGGCTACAAGCGGATGCGCATCACGCAACTTCTCGAGAATTTCCTCGGTTGTAGAATATTGTCCGGTCTTAGTCTTTTTCGCCTTAGGGTCGATTTTCAGGCGCCCGAAGAGGATTTCGCCTACCTGCGAGGGCGAACCAATGTTAAACTTCTCGCCGGCAAGCTCGTATGCCTGCTGTTCGAGAGCCTCTACGCGCTCGGTTAGGCGCACTGATATCGCGGCAAGCACCGATGGGTCTATGCGCACACCTTCATACTCCATGCCGGCGAGCACGGCCGCAAAAGGCATTTCTATATTCTCGAGCAGCGACGTCTGACCCTGTTCTTCAATCATACGCTCAAGCACGGGCCGCAGCCGCAGCAATGTGATGGCCTCAAGCCCCGATCTCAGAGCAATATCTCCGGCACTATCGGCCACAGCATTGCGCCCCTTGGCCTTTGGCGCCTCAGGCAACATGAAACCAAGGTACACGCGGGCGGCTTCGGCCAAGGTGTTTTTCATTTCAGGTCGCAGTATATAGTCGGCAAGCGAAATGTCATAATAGCGAGCCGACAGATATATGCCTTCGTGGCGCAAAAGCACAATGGCACGCTTGATGTCAGCACTCACAAGCATATACCGACTCTCAGGCGTGGCAAACAAAGGCTGCAGCACGGCAAGCATTTCGGCCCGGGCTTCCTTATCGTCGGACAAAGCTATGTGCCACGCCTCGTGCTCGTTGTCGGTGAGCGTAACTCCGGTGAGGCGTGTGCGCATCGGGGCTTCCTCGGGGTCGGCGGTAATAGTGCGCATCGCCACAAACTTGGCAGAGAGCAAGCGATTGCACAACTCGGAGGCTTCAGCAGGAGTGGTAACAGAGTGGAGCGTGTAGTCATATTCCGTCGTCAACCGAGGCTCGGCCTCAGGAGTTGGCTCAGGCAAATCGAAGAGCGACATCATGCCGTCGGCCCCAGGTTGAGGTGAAGCCGGCGTCGCAGGCTTTACGACCTCAGATGCTTTTGCCGACGCATTGAGGCGAGCAATAAAAGTGCGGAACTCGAGTTCGCGGAAAACCTCCGTAAGCGCAACAACATCGGGCTCGCGCCGCAGCAGATCGTCGGGAGTCACGCCGACGGGAGCATCAGTGCATATTGTAACAAGCTTCTTGGAAAACTCAATCTGCGACGCATTATCCTCGATTTTCTTTTTGATCGCACCCTTGAGTTTATCGGTGTTGGCAAGCAGCTCCTCCACAGAGTGAAATTCACGGATAAGCTTTGCCGCAGTCTTCTCCCCCACCCCCGGACAGCCGGGAATATTGTCGGAGGCATCACCCTCAAGAGCAAGCAGGTCTATAACCTGACGCGGATTTTCTATGCCATATCGCTCGCACACCTCGCGCGGTCCGCGCACCTCAAAACCCTGGCCCTTGAGCGCCGGGCGATACATAAACACACAATCGGTGACAAGCTGACCATAATCTTTGTCAGGGGTCATCATATATGTTGTGAATCCTTCGCTGCATGCCCTTCGCGACAGAGTGCCTATGACGTCGTCGGCCTCATAGCCGGGCACTTCCACCACAGGGATGCGATAAGCATCGAGGATACGCTTTATATACGGTATAGACAGAGTTATGTCTTCGGGCTGCGCATCGCGCTGCGCCTTATACTCGGGATAGAGATCGTGGCGGAAGGTGCGACCGTGGGGCGGATCAAAGCACACTGCAATATGTGTGGGATTCTCCTTGCGCAGAATCTCGTCGAGCGTGTTGCAGAAGCCAAATATCGCCGAGGTATTCAGACCGGCAGAGGTCACTCGCGGAGCTCTTATCAGAGCATAATAGGCTCTATAAATGAGCGCATAGGCGTCAAGCAGAAAAAGGCGTTTGTCATTCATCGCTGAGTGTTTTTAATGGCTCAAAATTAACAAATTTATCCCGAATTCTGTAATTTTGTCGCTTCAAAAGATGAACTATCATCAAGTTCGCAAGTTATAAATATAGCATAAAACTGAGAAATCCGCTTTTTAAGAACCAAGCTCACAGCTCAACTACATTATATATAATATGGTAAAGATAACAGAAGAAATGGCGCTGGAGTATCACCGCAATCCGCGCCCGGGCAAGATTGAAGTCGTACCCACAAAACCATATTCGTCGCAGCAAGACCTGGCTTTGGCCTACTCGCCGGGAGTCGCATACCCCTGCCTCGCGATAAAAGATGACCGCGATAAAGTTTATTCATATACCAACAAAGGCAATCTTGTAGCCGTGATATCCAACTGCACGGCTGTGCTCGGTCTCGGCGACATAGGTGCCGAGGCCGGCAAACCGGTTATGGAGGGTAAAGCCCTGCTGTTTAAGATTTTCGCCGGACTTGACTGCTTTGACATTGAGGTTAACGAGAAGGATCCCGATAAGTTTGTAGAGATTGTGAAGGCAATAGCACCTACATTCGGCGGCATTAACCTCGAGGACATCAAAGCGCCCGAAGCATTCGGCATAGAAAAACGTCTTAAAGAAGAACTTGACATACCTGTAATGCACGACGACCAGCACGGCACTGCCATAATATCGGCAGCCGGTCTGCTCAACGCGCTCCAGCTACAGAAAAAAGACATCGACAAAATACGCCTTGTCGTCAATGGCGCCGGCGCTGCAGCAGTGTCGTGCACACGCCTGTATATGGCATTGGGCGTAAAACGCGAGAACATAGTAATGTGCGATTCAAAGGGTGTCATTCGCAGCGACCGCGGCAATCTCACCGCCGAGAAGGCCGAGTTTGCCACTGACCGCCCGGGCATAAACACGCTGGCCGAAGCTATGGTAGGAGCCGATGTCTTTCTCGGTCTCTCCGTGGCCGACGTTCTCACCAAAGAAATGGTGCAGAGCATGGCACCGCGACCAATTGTTTTCGCGCTGGCTAATCCCAACCCCGAAATAGCATACGACCTGGCAATGGAGAGCCGCAAAGATCTCATCTTTGCCACGGGCCGATCAGACTATCCCAACCAGATAAACAATGTGCTCGGCTTCCCCTATATCTTCCGCGGCGCACTCGACAGTGGAGCCACCACCATCAACGAAGCCATGAAGCTTGCTGCCGTGCACGCTATCGCCGACCTTGCCAAGCAACCGGTGCCTTCGGTGGTTAATGCTGCCTACGACATCAAAGGTCTGAGATTCGGGCCCGACTATATTCTGCCCAAGGCTCTTGATCCGCGACTGCTCACCGCCGTTTCACCGGCAGTGGCCCGCGCAGCTATGGAGTCGGGTGTGGCCCGCATGCCCATCAACGACATGGAGCAGTATGCCGAAGACCTGCGCACCCGCATGGGCTATGAAAACAAGCTGATGATGAACCTCATAGACGAGGCCCGCAGACAGACCTGCAAGCGTCTGGTGCTCGGCGAGGGCAACACCGACAATATGCTGCGTGCAGCCGAGTCGGCAGTGCGCCTGCACATAGCCACTCCCGTGCTGCTGGGCAACGAAGAAATGATAGCCAAGCGAGCCGACCGACTCGGTGTGAGTCTCGAAGGCATGGAGATTGTGAATCCTCGACACGACCGCGAGGCAGAACGCCGCGAGCGATATGCCAAGGCATACGCAGCCGATCATGAACGCCGGGGCGTCACCATTGAGCAAGCTCGCGACAAGATGTATGACCGCAACTATTTTGGGATGATGATGGTAGAGAGCGGCGACGCCGATGCCTTCATCGCAGGAACATACTCCGGCAGCCATGAGGCTGTCGACATTGCCCGCAACGTCATCGGCATCCGAGATGCCTATAAGCACTTTGCTTCGGTGCACATCCTCAACACAAAACGCGGCGTCTACTTCCTGGCCGACACAATGATAAACGAGAATGCCGACGAAGACACTCTGTATGACGTAGCCCGCCTCGCCCGCAATATGGCAGAATACTTCGACCGCGAACCGGTGATGGCGATGGTGTCATACAGCAATTTCGGCAGCAACAGCCACACAGAATGTGCAAAGGTGCAGAATGTTGTCGAGCGCCTGCACAATGATTATCCTGATCTTGCCGTTGATGGCGAAATGCAGGTAAACTACGCGCTCAACCGCGAGTTGCGCGATGCAAAATACCCCTTCACCCGCCTCAAAGGCAAAGACGTAAACACACTGGTATTCCCCAATCTGTCGTCGGCCAACACCGCTCTGCGCATGATGCTTGAAATGGGTGTCGGCGAGGCTATTGGCCCGATTCAGGCAGGCCTAAACAAACCGGTGCACTTCATCAATGTAGACACCGACCCGCGCGACATTGTCAACCTGATGACACTGGCCGTGCTCGACGCCGGTATCCTGCGCTCAATCAAAGACGGAGAGCATAAATACGCAGACAAATAAGTTATTGCAGAACACAACAAAACACATTGAGTTTTAAATAATTGCGCTTATTTTGTTTTGCACTCTGCCTGCACCGGCAATTCACCGGATGCGGGCAGAGTAATTTTTTTGTCACTCTATGGCAGTTATTGGCAAATTATGTTGTATATTTGTGGTCTACAATATTTTGAGCACAAAATCATTTATACACATATAATTTTAATAAAACATTCCCTGTATCTATGAAAAGAATCAACATTTGCCTGACTGCCCTGGGCATCATTCTTGCAATGGCCGTGGCAGCTTGCAGCAGCAAGACCAACAACGAAGTGGCTGCGGTGATCCCTGCCGACAGCCCTCTGATCATTGCCATCAACGCAGAGAACGCAATCAACAACGCCGGCTGCAAATACAACTCCGACGGCAGCATCGAGCCGGCCGATTATCTTAAGGACATCTTCCCCGAAGAGCTGGCAAAAGTCAAAGGCATTGACCTTCGCAACGTCTTCTTCTTTGTGCCCGACGCTGAATGCAACAACGCAATGGCTGTTGCTCCCATCACCGATGCAGCTGCCCTCAAAGACCTGCTCAAAGAATTCCCCTCCGAAGACGTTGACGGAAACACTATCTATAGCTTTGGCGGCAATCAGTCATTGACTATTGTCGACAACCTTTTATGGTATGTGCAGACTGAGCCCGAAGACGTAATCAAGGCTATCAATAAGGCGAAAGATGCCGCCTCTAAGAAATCGCTTGCTGACAGCCCATGGCGCATCAAGCTCCTTGATGAAGAGCACGCAGCCCTGACTCTTATAAATTTCGATGGCCTCCCCGAGTATGCCAAGAAGCAAATGCTCGCATCTGCCGAAGGCCTGGGCAGCATGAGCGGTATTTTCAAGAAAATATCTGAAGGCTCAATCTACATCAACTCGGTGTTCAAAGGCAACAGCTTCGTGATGGACTATCGCGTATATGACAAAGACGGCAACGCAGTGTCAATGAATCCCGCTGAATACGGATTCAATACTCCCGACATCGATCCCGAATTCCTCAAATACCTCACCGCTGACGATGTAATCATGTTTGCCGGCACAATCCCCGCCAACTATCCTTGGGAAGAAATGCTCAACAACATCGGCAAGCAATATAATATGGGGGCATACGCCCAGGTAGCCCTCCCCTATCTGCAGGCACTCGAAGGCACCTTCGCCATCGCAGCCGGCCCCAAGGATGGTGTTGCTTCTTTCTCTAACGACACAATGAACTCATGGGACGGCACTCTCTACATCTCACTCAAAGACAAGAAGGCCGAAGAGTTCTTCGCACAGATCAATATGCTTGCTAAGACTCAGATGGATCAGCTCTTCACCGAGATCGACGCCACGACCTCAAGCATCGTTATCCCCGGCCAAGGCACAGTATACTTCGGTGTCCGCGGCAACGCACTCGTCGCATCGCTCAGCCCCATCGAAGCTAAGGACAACAGCGTCTTCACTGCCGCCGATCTCAAGGGTTACAAGGGCATCGGCCTGCTGCGCGTGAACAAAGACAGCCGCCTCTTCTCTGAGCTTGCAGTGCCCTTCGGCATCTTCTCAAAAGTATTCGTTGCCGACGACAAAACCGGCGAATGGTACACAGAACTCACCGACTGCAAAGGCCTGATGCTCGAGAACATCCTCAAACTCTGCCTCACCTACACCGGCAACACTTGCGAATAAAGCAAAAACCAGCCTACAAGATTTTGTAAATTAGAAAATTATGCCTACCTTTGCGGCGCAAAAAGCCGCTCTGCGGCAAGAGATATCAATTAACCAATTTATTAACCCATTTTTTAATGACCGAACTTAAGAACACTCCCGTTGAAGATTTCGACTGGGAGGCCTATGAGAAAGGCGAAACCCACGGTGATAAGTCTCGCGAAGAACTCACCAAAACCTATGACGAATCGCTCAACACCGTCAAGGACAAAGATGTAATCGAAGGTACCATCATCGCCCTCAACAAGCGCGAAGCAGTGGTTAACATCGGCTACAAGAGCGATGGCATCATCCCCTTCAGCGAATTCCGCTACAATCCCGACATCAAGGTTGGCGACACTGTAGAGGTATTCATTGAGAACCAGGAAGACAAGAAGGGTCAGCTGATCCTCTCGCACAAGAAGGCCCGCGCCTCTCGTGCATGGGAGCGCATCAACCAGGCTCTCGAAAACGACGAAATCATCAAGGGCTTCATCAAGTGCCGCACTAAGGGCGGTATGATCGTTGACGTCTTCGGCGTAGAGGCATTCCTCCCCGGCTCGCAGATCGACGTGAAGCCCATCCGCGACTACGACATCTTCGTTGGCAAGACCATGGAGTTCAAGGTTGTGAAGATCAACCAGGAGTTCCGCAACGTTGTTGTGTCGCATAAGGCACTCATCGAGGCCGAGCTCGAGCAGCAGAAGCAGGAGATTATCTCCAAGCTCGAGAAGGGCCAGGTGCTCGAAGGTACCGTCAAGAACATCACCT
>CAZAME010000068.1:0-8874 GCA_964486445.1 uncultured Bacteroides sp.
CCGGCCAGATCAGCCAGGAAGATATAGTTGACAAGTGTGCGCAACCACGGTGTGTAGTTGAGAGTTACAGCTGCCTTACTGTATGTAAAAGCATACTTCGACGGATTCCAGAACTGGGAGTTGGCATCAGGGTCAGTGGCCGCACCAAGGTCTCCCATAGAAGCACCACGCGCATCAGGGGCAATGCCCAATGAAGTCACACCGGTGGTGATGGGGTTGAAGTCATCTTTCTGTGCCGACACAACAGGCACACAGGCCATTGCCAGCACTACAGGAAGGATATATCGCAGTATCAGTCGCATTATATTCGCTTATTAAAAACAGAGAGATTCGTTATCTGAAAATTATAACTCAATCATTACCCAGTTTATTGCCCCGCACGGCAAAAACTTTTTTATTACACTCACTCTCGGCTCTTTATATAGTAATTCTTTTTAATAGTTTTAAGATTCACGTTTATCAAAGTCGAAAAAAATCATTATCTTTGCAGGGTCTACATCAAAGTTCTTTCACTGTAAACTGTAAAAAATTTCGCAGCACATAAGTACAGCCCATGTTAAAAATACTGGACTCCTTTGCTAAAATATCTCTTGAAGAGATGAAAAAAGTAAAGCTCATGAACCGCACGGACACAAAATATGTGACCACCATGAGCCGGCTTCTTGCCTTGCTTCAACTTGCCAGTAAGGAATACATGGTGCAGTCAATCGACGGGCAGTTGTTAATGCCTTATTACACACGCTACTTCGACACCCGCAACTGCGAAATGTATACCCATCACCTCCATGGCAAGCTTACCCGCAAGAAAATCAGGGAGCGCAGATATGTGAGTTCCGGGCTTGAATTTCTTGAAGTAAAACGCAAAAACAACAAGGGGCGCACCGACAAAGTGCGCATAGAGACACGCGATCTGTCATCCGTCGCCCGGCATGAGTTCCTAAAAGATAAATCGGGGTATGATTCAGAAAATCTGCAACCGCAGATAGAGAACAACTTCGACCGCATAACGCTCATCAACAAAAACATGACCGAGCGCCTCACAATCGACACCAATCTGCGGTTTCATAACCTTGTGAGCGGCATTGACCGCAACCTCGACGGACTGGTGATTATTGAGCTTAAACGCGACGGCCGCACGGTTTCGCCCATTCTCACCATGCTTCTGCAGTTGCGCATAAAGCCTTCGGGATTCAGCAAATACTGCATGGGCATGGCCCTTACTCAGCCAGGCCTGTCGGTAAACCGCTTTAAACCACGGTTGAAAATGATAGAAAAATTACTCAGTAACCAATAATCCAATTTATTTATATGAACGATCTTGAAATTCTTGACACCCCACTCATCGACACGACCGACATGACAGCTTTGTTGCTGCGATTTCTTTTCAGCACATTCTTCGTCATGATAATCATTGCCGGTCTGTACTACCCCAAGAGCCGACGCCGCGAATACTTCTTCACATTCGCACTCATATCTGTGAGCATCTTCTTCCTCATCTATCTGCTGGGTAGTGTGAAAATCAAGGTCGGCTTTGCCCTCGGTCTTTTCGCCATATTCGGCATCATAAGATACCGCACGGAGTCGATGTCAGTGAGAGAAATGACATATCTGTTTGTAATCATTGCCATATCAGTCATCAATGCATTGGCTGTTTCGCTCAGTTTTGCCGAGTTGGCGCTCACCAATGTCATTTTTATTGCAGTGATTTTCTTCTGCGAGAAATTGCCGTTCACCAACTCATACGAAGAGAAACTTGTGGTATATGACCGCGTAGACCTCATCGTGCCCGAGAAACGCGCCGAGTTGCTTGAGGACCTCCACAACCGACTTGGTCTTGAGATCGCTCAGGTGCAGATCGGTGCTGTTGACTTCCTGCGCGACACCGCTATGATCAGAGTATTCTACCGCGATCCAAAAAAATATGGCGACAACACAGTAAACCGCATGTTGAAATTACCAAAAGAAAACAATTGATTATCATGAAAACAAGACATCTTATATTACTGATTGCAATGTTGGCGGCAATGCCGGCCATGGCTCAGGAGTTGTGGACTTCGGCGGCCTTCAAGGCGTCATTCAACAAGCATTGGAGCACAGTTGCCGAGATAGAGTATCGCACTACCGATGAGTTTAAAAGTTCGGACCGCGCCACTGCAGGTATAAGACTCGACTACAAGCACTCGTTTTTCAAAATCGACGCAGGCTATAAGTTCATTAAGACCCACACAGGCCTGTCGACCACCAATAAGGGCAATATCATTCCCTCTTATTGGCTCACCCGTCATCGCGCCTACGCCTCTGTGACTGGCAAACTCAACCTTGGCCGCTTCGGTCTGTCGCTCAGAGAGCGCTATCAGTTCACCCACCGTGTAGGCAAATTCGTGCCAAAATTCGCCTCCGATGGTGTGAAACCCAAAAACGACGAATGGATAGCTTCGCGCGACCGCCACATCTTGCGTTCACGCATCGACTGCGACTATACAATCCGCAAGTGCAAATTCAAACCCTTCGGCAACATCGAGGTCTACGACAACCTCTCCGAGCAGTTCTCTGTCGAAAAAATCCGCTACACAATTGGTTCTGAATACAAAATCAACAAGCACAACACCGTAGAACTCTACTACCGCTTCAGCCAGGGCATAGCCACCGGAGAGCCCAACATCAACATCATCGGCGTCGGCTACACCTATAAGCTATAAGCGCCTATATATCTGCACAATCTTTTATCAGGACTGCTCTATGTTTAGTCGGAGCGGTCCTGATTTTTGATAAATTGAGCGCACCAAAATCTAAGAATTGCGTTATAGATATATATGAGCGGATTGATTATAAGCATACTCCTCCCATTTGTGGGCACTACACTCGGCGCTGCGTGTGTTTTTCTTATGAAGAAAAGCATACCGGCACTCATGCAGAAAACCCTCACCGGCTTTGCCGCCGGAGTAATGGTGGCTGCTTCGGTGTGGTCATTGCTTATCCCGTCGATAGAGATGACAGGCAAAGAAGGCTTAATGAGCATCCTCCCGGCAATTATCGGCTTCGCAGGTGGCATATTTTTCCTGCTCTTCCTCGACAGTGCAGTTCCACATCAGCATATCGACAGCCCTCAGAGCGAAGGACCTAATTTTCACCTCACTAAAACGACAAAACTTGTCTTTGCTGTCACCCTACACAATATCCCCGAGGGCATGGCCGTGGGAGTAGCTCTTGCCGCGGCACTGGAGCACAACACATATATGCCTATGGCTGCAGCCGTAGCCTTGTCTGTGGGCATTGCGATTCAGAACTTCCCTGAAGGCGCCATTGTGTCGATGCCTCTGCGCAGTGCCGGCAATTCACGTAAAAAAGCATTCGTAATGGGAACTTTGAGCGGTGCCGTAGAGCCTGTCGCCACTATTCTCACAATTATTCTTGCATCGGTAATATTGCCTGCCCTTCCCTATCTTCTGGCTTTTGCTGCCGGCGCAATGATGTATGTTGTTGTCGAGGAACTAATACCGGAAACTCAGGAAGGCCGCCACTCAAATATGGGTACGGTTGGGTTCACCATCGGTTTTATCCTCATGATGGCTCTCGATGTCCTCCTCGGCTGATCTCTCAAGGACATTGATTGTCTTTCGGGAATAGCTGTATTTACTCTCTTTTATCCAAAATATTAATTTAATCGCTGATATAAGCTTCACAAATTTGTGAAGCTTAAAAACTTTTTATATCTTTGCCCCGTAGTATAATTATATGATAGTCGAATTTGGGAAAATATATCTTCGAGACCTCTACGTCAAAGGAGAATGTAAGGATAAGAAACATCGTTACAGGTATGATGTTATTAAACGCTATAAGCGTGGAATAGATTACCTGAAATGGGCTTCCCGCAAAGAAGACTTGTTTCGTATTAACTCTTTGAATTTTGAAGCCTTAAAGGGAAATAAAATAGGTATGTTCTCCATTCGAGTCAATGAACAATATCGCATAGAATTTAATATGCGAGAAACATCTGACGAACCATTTCTGACTATCTGTAATATTGTAGAACTATCAAACCATTACGATTGAAATGATTACACTCTCAGGCGTTGCTTCAGACATGATAGCAAACAATCTTACACCGTTTGAACCTACTCATCCTGGAGAACTTATCAAGGATGAACTTGAAACGAATCATATTACTCAGGCAAAACTTGCTGAAAGCATAGGTGTAAAGCCTTCACTTTTAAATGAAGTAATTAAAGGAAAGAGGGGCGTTAACACTGAATTGGCTTTACTAATCGAAGCTGCTTTGAACATCCCCGCTGACTTATTGCTTAATCTGCAAAATGATTATAATATGCAGATAGCAAAGTCCGACACTACTTTTATGAATCGACTATCCTCAATCCGTAACATTGCTGCGGTTCTCTAAATTTGGGACTAATTGTCTTGTTAAAAAATAGCCGCAAATCTTTCACAGACTTGCGGCGTATGACGAAAATGATTGGTTTGGCGCTTAAGCAGGGACTTGAACCCCGGACCCTCTGATTAACAGTCAGATGCTCTAACCGACTGAGCTACTTAAGCAAGTTTTGCAACGGCACATCGCCGAAATGCGATGCAAAGATAGCAATTATTTTTTTCTCCGGCAAGTGTTAAGCTATATTTTTGCTAAATTTGTCGTAATTTTTCAACCAGAGCATAATTATGCGGTATTTTCTCATTAAATCAGACTCTCCTTATTACCCTGACATGGAAGCACTTTATGTCAATGCCTTTCCTGCCGACGAGCGACGCGACTGCAAAGCTCTTCGTCAAATCATCGACGCAAATAGCATGATACACTGTCTGGTAATCACTGATGACCGAGAAAAGTTTGTGGGATTTATTAATTACTGGACATTCACAGATTTTTGTTACATAGAGCATTTTGCCGTGGAAGCTGCGATGCGTGGCTCAGGGATCGGCAGTAAGGCTCTTCGCGCTTTTGCCGACGCTTGCGGCCAACCGCTTGTGCTTGAAGTAGAGTTACCCAACAACGACTTTGCCCGCAGACGCATAGCGTTTTACCGACGTTGTGGATTTGATGTTTGGCATCGCAATTATATATATGTGCAACCGCCCTATAGTACCGATTCTTCACCACTGCAGATGTTGCTGATGGCAAGACCTGTGGCAGATATGCCTGACCGCAATAAAGTAGTGACAACCATGCACCGCGAGGTTTACGGCATCATGCCGACGTGACATCCTCGGGCAACAGAGGCATTGCTCCATTCTGAGTGCACACAAATGCAGAAGTCTGCACAGCCAACGCATGAGCTTCGCGCACCGACTTTCCTTTTATTATGCTTGCAATGAAAGCAGCTGTGAATGAATCACCGGCACCGACCGTGTCGGCAACATCCACTAAAGGAGTTGGCAAATACGACACTTCTTCGGGAGTAATTACATAGCTGCCATTGATGCCGCACGTGAGTATAAGCATCTTCAGCTTGTAACGGTCGAGCAACTCCCGGCACATCTGCATCATATCACCGGCAGACAGATCAAACATATCACCTACAATCTCCAATTCCTCATCATTAATTTTCAAGACATTGCAACGTGACATACAACTGTCTATCAACGCCTTATCATAGTAATGCTGGCGCAGATTGATATCAAACACGACAAGCGTGTCTTCGTTTTTGGGCATCGCATCAAGAAAGCGAGCTATCGTGCTACGCGACACGTCGCTGCGTTGTGCAAGCGAACCAAAGCACACAGCCCGGGTGTTGCTGGCAATTTCTTCAAGCGCAGCTGTGAACGGGATGTTATCCCAGGCAACGCCTTCAGTGATATCATAGCGGGGTATGCCGGCTCCGTCGAGTTCGACAAGCACAGTGCCCGTAGGGTAGTCAACTTTCTCGATGAGATAGGTCAGCCCCTTATTATTGAAGATCTCAAGGAGCTCATTGCCCGAGGGATCGTCGCCCACAGCACTCACCACACAGCCTGGCAGACCAAACTGCGAAACATGATATGCAAAATTAGCGGGTGCACCACCTATCTTTTTCCCGTCGGGGAGGACGTCCCACAGGGCCTCTCCTATGCCGACTACCAAATTTTTCATAGATTCGTTTCTTTTATATAACAATATGCCACAGGCATGAATGTGCACTGCAGCTATATGATATAAACCAGTCTGCATACATAAAAGTTCACCAGCATCCACACATTTTGCCGACGCTGATATTTTCGCTATATTTGCAGCCAGTAATCCAACCCTATGAAGATTATAGCCGACAGCAGCAGCACTTGCACCCGATGGGCACTCGTAAAGGGTGACACCATTGTGCGCCAGGCCACAACGGCCGGCATAAACCCCTACTTCCAGACTCGCCGAGAAATATCGCACATCATCAGGCTCGAGCTACCCGACGAGTTCTTCCGCCGCAGATGGGATCACGTCTTTTTCTATGGCTCGGGGTGTGCCAACGAGCGCAAGAACAAGATTGTAGAGCAGTGTCTTGTTGCTCAGTTTAAGACGCCGAGCACCGTAGAGAGCAATCTGCTGGGGGCAGCTCGTGGTCTGCTTGTGCATGACAAGGGCCTTGCATGCATCCTCGGCACCGGCTCAAACTCATGCTACTACGATGGCACACGCATCACACGCACCGTGCGCCCCCTGGGTTTTGTGCTCGGCGACGAAGGATCAAACTCCTACATGGGCAAGATTCTCGTTGCCAACGTGCTTAAAGAACTTGCCCCAGAACACATCTGCAAAGCTTTCTATGAGCGTTTCAACCTCACTCCCGACGACATCATGGACAGCATCTACACCGACTCATTACCGGGGCGCACTCTTGCAGCATACTCTCAGTTGCTACCCGATCTGATAGATGACCCATACGTCTACGCCCTCGTTTACGACTCGTTCATGGCATTTTTCAACAGAAATATCGCCAAATATGACTTCGCTTCAGAACCGCTGTCTTTTGTGGGCTCCACAGCCGTGACATACGAGAGCGTGTTGCGTAAGGCCGCCGCAGACTTCGGAGCCACTATACGCATCATAAGGTCCGACTCAATGCCTGGTCTGGTGGAGTATCACGCCAGAGACTAAAAAACACTTTTGCCATACAGAAAAAATGCGTAACTTTGTGCCGTTGTTTTCAACCTCACCTACAGCGACACGCATCGTGGCAACAGAATCAACAAAACCATATCGCATAGGCGTGGCCCTCAGCGGCGGCGGAGCACGTGGATTTGCCCACGCAGGAGCTCTCAAAGCCCTCGAAGATGCCGGCTATCGCCCCGACGTGCTCGCAGGCGTGTCGGCCGGGTCGGTTGCCGCCGTGCTATACGCCGCCGGAGTGTCGCCCGAAGGCATAGTGGGAGCCTTTGCAAAATCAAAATTCACAGATCTATGCAGGGTGCGCATCACGCGCCGCAGTGTGCTCGACATGTCGCGCTTCCGCGCCCTAATTGCCCGCACTATTGCACCATTCAAACTCTTGGAAGAGCTGCCAATACCCACATATATCGGGGTCACAGACTTCGACAACGGATCGGCTGTAGCATTCAGCCAAGGTCCTATCGCAGAGAGAGTCACTGCAAGCTGCTCAATTCCCATAGCATTTCCGCCGGTAAAGATTGATGGCATTAACTATGTAGACGGCGGCGTGCTCCACAACCTACCGGCCTGGATTCTGCGAGACAAATGCGATTTTCTGATAGGCATAAACTGCAGCCCTCAAGCCTACACAGCTCCCAAACGCCCATCACTGGTTGAGACCGCTTTCAGGTCATTCCACATGCTGGCTCTCGCCAACACCATACATGACATAGACGTGTGCGACACGGTCATCTCCACCGATGACATCGCCGGATACAAAGTATTTGACCTTAAAGGCATCCGCCGGTGCTTTGCAAGCGGTTATCAGGCAGCTCTTGAGGTCATTGACAGCGGCCGCCTGCCGGCTCTGCCCGGATCGGTGCTTTATAACCGCACCACCTCACAATCCTCACAAAAACAATCTTCTTCAGATAAATGAAATCAGTGAAGCCAGCTACCGCACCCAAGCCCGTCATCTATCAGATGCTCCCGAGGCTTTTCGCCAACTACAACGCCGATTGTGTGCCCGACGGCACCATCATGCGCAACGGCTGCGGCAAGCTCAACGACATCACCACAACAGTGTTGCGTGAAATCGCTGATCTCGGCGCCACCCATGTGTGGTACACCGGCGTCATCGAACACGCCCACTGCTCCGACTACACCCGCTACGGCATCGAGCGCGACAATCCACGCGTAGTGAAAGGCCGCGCAGGTTCGCCTTACGCTATCAAGGACTATTATGACATAGACCCCGATGTAGCGGTGAATGTACCCCAACGGATGGCAGAATTTGAAGCTCTGGTAAAGCGCACCCACGACGAAGGTATGAAAGTCATCATAGACTTTGTGCCCAACCATGTGGCACGCCGCTACCACTCTGATGTCGCCCCCGAAGGAGTGCGTGACTTAGGCGAGGGCGACGACACCACCCGATTTTTCGACCGCGACAACAACTTCTACTATATCCCACGCCAGAAATTCATGCCCGCCCTCGACACTTGCAATGACGGCGAAGACCAATACGACGAATTTCCGGCAAAAGCATCGGGCAACGACTGCTTCACAGCCTTCCCCGGCAAGTACGACTGGTATGAGACGGTGAAGCTAAACTACGGCATAGATTATGGCGATCACAGCCGCCACTTCTATCCCATACCCGACACCTGGCACAAGATGCTCCACATACTGCTCTACTGGGCAGCCAAAGGCATCGACGGCTTACGCTGCGACATGGCACACATGGTGCCCGTGGAGTTCTGGCAATGGGCTATCCCTCAAGTAAAGAGCGCATCGGAAGGCATCAT
>CAZAME010000069.1:0-8835 GCA_964486445.1 uncultured Bacteroides sp.
TATGTGTAGCCTTGATGCAACAGAGGAGCAGCTTGATTTTCCCACGATATACGGGTCTGCCAAGAATGGTTGGATGAGCACCGATTGGCGCAATCCTGCCGATGATATCACTGCTGTGCTTGATGCAATTATCGAGTATATTCCCGAACCGGAAATTCTTGAGGGTGATGCTCAGATGCTTGTGACATCGCTTGACTTCTCGAATTATGTGGGCCGCATCGCCATAGGCCGTGTGCACCGCGGTACTCTTCGCGAGGGTATGGAGATAGGTCTCTGTCGCAAAGACGGCAGCGTATCGCGTCAGCGCATAAAGGAGCTTCACACATTTGAAGGTATGGGTCGCAAGCGCGTTGAGAGTGTTTCAAGCGGTGATATTTGCGCGCTTGTGGGTCTTGAAGGTTTTGAGATCGGTGACACCGTGGCCGATTTTGCAAACCCTGAGCCTCTACCGCGCATAGCTATCGACGAGCCTACGATGTCAATGACATTTACAATCAATGACAGCCCCTTCTTTGGTCGCGACGGCAAGTTTGTCACTTCGCGCCACGTAGGCGACAGACTCATTAAGGAACTTGACCGTAACCTGGCTCTTCGTGTCACAAAAGCTGACAACGAAGATGTGTGGACTGTTTTTGGTCGAGGCGTGCTTCATCTGTCGGTGCTGATAGAGACTATGCGTCGCGAAGGTTATGAATTGCAGGTTGGGCAGCCTCAGGTGATTATCAAGGAAATTGATGGAGTGAAGTGCGAGCCTGTTGAGCTTCTTACCATTAATGTAACCGATGAATATTCATCGAAGATGATTGATATGGTCACCCGTCGCAAGGGCGAGATGGTGTCAATGACCGCTCAAGGCGACCGAGTGCACATGGAGTTTCATATACCGTCGCGCGGCATCATAGGCTTGCGCAACAATGTTCTCACCGCGTCTGCCGGAGAGGCTATCATGGCGCATCGCTTCCTCGAATATCAGCCATGGAAGGGTGATATTGAGCGTCGTACGAATGGCTCGCTCATAGCAATGGAGAGTGGCACAGCATACGCCTACGCAATTGATAAATTGCAGGATCGCGGCCGTTTCTTCATCTTCCCACAGGAAGAAGTTTATGCCGGGCAGGTTGTCGGCGAGAATGCCAAAGACAATGATATTGTGGTAAATGTCACCAAATCCAAGAAGCTCACCAATATGCGAGCTTCGGGTGCCGATGACAAGGCTCGTATAATTCCTCCGGTGGTATTCAGCCTTGAAGAGGCGCTTGAGTATATCAAGGAAGATGAATATGTGGAAGTTACACCGCATCACATACGTCTGCGCAAGATTATTCTTGATGAACTTGAGCGTAAACGCGCCAATAAGAATTAAAATATCCCAATAATAGATATGCCCTTAGCTTGCACGACATTCCGGCCTTTCAGTCTCACGCTACCTGGTGGTCGTCTGATGGAGTTTGACCGTCAGCAGGTGATGGGCATACTAAATGTTACTCCTGACTCGTTTTATGCCGGCAGTCGCACTGCCGATGAGACGGCTGTGCGCGTCAGAGTTGAGAGGATGCTTGCCGAGGGAGTGGATATCATAGATATCGGTGCTTGCTCCACTCGGCCCGGTGCAGCTTCGGTTGACGCAGATGAAGAATTGCGGCGCCTCGATATGGGCATGCGTGTGCTTCGTGCGGTTGATGCTAATATACCTGTTTCAGTCGACACATTTCGCAGTTCAGTAGCCAAGCGGGCTGTCGCAGATATGGGAGCTGATATTGTCAATGACATTTCGGGTGGTAAAATCGACCCCGACATGTGGGGCGTGGTTGCCGATTTGAAAGCTCCTTATATCATAATGCACTGCAAAGGCACTCCGGAGACAATGATGAACTATACAGACTATGACAATGTCGTGGCTGATGTTATTGCGGATCTTGCGGCTGGCGTGCATGAGCTTAATATGCTTGGAGTCGCCGATGTCATAATTGATCCGGGGTTCGGATTCAGTAAGACCACTGAGCAGAACTACAGGCTTATGCAGGCACTTCCTATGTTTGAGCAGCTTGGTCGCCCGTTGCTGGTGGGAGTATCGCGCAAATCAATGATAACTCGCCCGCTTGGTCTTACGCCCGATAGTGCATTGCCGGGCACCGTTGCCCTCGGCACGTTGGCAGTTGCTTGCGGTGGTGCGTCGATACTGAGGGTGCATGATGTGGCAGCCGCCCGCCAGAGTATTGAAGTAGCACGCATTGTTGCTGACCCTGATCTGCTTAATAATATTTCCAATCACTAATCAATACATAACTCTCCCATGGATTTCGGCATAAAAGACGCTCTCGACATTCTGCTCGTGGCAGTTCTGCTCTATTATCTGTATAAGCTTATGAAGGAGTCAGGCGCTATAAATATTTTTTATGGTGTGCTGGCGGTTATTATGGTCTGGGTAGTGGCAGCGGAGATTTTGGGCATGCGTCTTATCGGCACTATTCTCGACCAGTTTATGAGCATAGGCCTGCTGATCTTGGTGATTGTGTTTCAAGACCAGATCAAACGTTTCCTCGTGGAGCTCGGCTCTCAGAAAAAATGGCATATATTGCGGCGCCTTTTTCATGGGCATAAAGTGGAGGAGGATAGCAATCAGCGCAAGTGGGTTATGGATATAGTATATGCGTGCATGAATATGTCGAAGTCAAAAACCGGGGCACTCATTGTTATCCAGCAGTCGATGCCGCTTGATATGTATGAGAAAACTGGCGACATTATAAATGCCGAAATAAACACTCGCCTGATTGAGAATATTTTCTTTAAGAATTCTCCTTTGCACGACGGCGCGCTCATAATTGCCTCAGGACGTATAATGGCAGCCGGCTGTATATTGCCAGTTAGTCATGACCGCAATGTGCCACGTTCACTTGGTCTGCGCCATCGCTCGGCACTCGGCATCGCGCAGGCAACCGATGCCATGGCTATTGTTGTGTCGGAAGAGACTGGCTACATATCAATTGCTTATCGAGGAGAGTTGCGCCGACGTCTCAGCACAACGGATCTCGAGCATGCTCTGTCGGAGCTTGTGGAAATGTGATTATTTCATAAACACAAGATAAACGGCGGCCACCAGCAGAACAAAGGCCAAAATGTGGTTCCACCTAACAACAAAATTGTCAAACATCAGCACACTCATCAGCACAAAGACTACGAGTGTGATGACTTCCTGCATTATTTTTAGTTGCATAAGAGAGTAGGGGCCGCCATTGCCTTCATAGCCAATGCGGTTAGCAGGTACTTGAAGGAGGTATTCTATGAGTGCAATACCCCACGAAAACAAGATGACCAATATCAGCGGCCATGATGATGATATACCTGTTGATTGCAGTTTAAGGTGCCCATACCAGGCGAAATACATAAAAACATTGGCCGCTAAGAGCAGCAAGACTGTAGATATGAAAGGGCTCATTTTGTGCCTGTCAGTGTGTAGATAATGATTGAAACCGATGTAATTTGACCACAAAATTACAAAATTGGTGTCAAAATTGGCAATTTCAGCCGTTTTTTCATAACTTTACCTTCTCTATCGGTCGGACATAGTCCGGCATTATCACATTACATTCAGATATGAGTAGAAGGCCAACAGAATATGTTTTTGAATTGGAGATAGCTGTGCGCGATTATGAAGTCGACGTAGAGGGTATTGTGAACAATGCCAACTATCTGCATTATCTTGAGCATACAAGACATGAATTCTGCCGTGAAGCGGGATTGACTTTCAAGCGCATGCATGAACTTGGCATTGATCCTGTGCTGTCGCGCGTAGTCATTGACTATAAGCATCCGCTTGGGCTCGGTGATGTCATGCTCAGTAAGTTGAATATCTGTCGGCGTGGGCCGCTGTTTATATTTCAGCAGGATATTTATAAACTTGATGGCACACCGGTCGTGTTTGCCGATGTGTCAGTGGCTACTCTTGAGAATGGCAAACTATCACGTGGTGACGTGCTCGCGGCTGCCTTTTGCAAATATCTTGATTAATGAGTGATCATCTTCCAACACCCGAAGAAGTCATGACTGACGACATGCTGCTGTCATATAAAATTGCTTTCTCGCGAGTTAAAGGCCTCAGTATTGAGGACTCAGAGCGAGTATTGCAACTTTTTGGTTCGGAAGAAGCTTTTTTCAATGCGTCGGAGCGCGATTTGCGCCTGAGGCTCGGCTCTTCTAAACCGTTTTATGCAATGGAGGAGCGCAGACGTCTACTTGATGAGGCGTGTCGGGAACTGGAGTTTATCCGTGCACACGGCATAGACACATATTATTTCAGAGATGACAATTATCCGCGCCTTCTTCGTCAGTGTCCCGATGCTCCGGGCATGCTTTATGGCTGTGGCCGATGTAATGTGTCTACTTCCAGGCTGATTGCCATCGTTGGCACGCGTCATGCCACTCATTATGGCATCGAGTGTGTAAACCGCCTTGTTGACGAGATTGCTGATAAAATTGATAATCCGGTGATTATTAGTGGACTTGCGTATGGTATAGACGCGGCTGCACATCGGGCTGCATTACGTAGGGGGCTTCCGACTGTGGGAGTGGTCGCTCATGGACTCAACACAATATATCCTGCAGATCATCGCTCTCTTGCTGCTGAGATATGTGAGAGAGGAGGGATGCTTATCACAGATTATATAAGCACTGATGTTATACATCGATCAAATTTTCTTGCTCGCAACCGCATTGTGGCAGGTCTGTGTGAGTGCACCGTTGTGGCGGAATCGGCGGTGAGAGGAGGAGCCATGAGTACAGCCCGACTCGCTCGCAGCTATAATCGCGAGGTCATGGCTATACCCGGTCGTTTGACCGACATGTATAGCGCTGGCTGCAATGAACTGATTGCCACCTTGCAAGCAGCGATTCTGCGCGGTGCCGATGATTTGATAGCCGCATGCAATTGGCCTGTACGTGCCGGTGTGCCGACGGCAGCGGTGCAGAAAGAGCTTTTCCACGTAAACACTCCGCAGGAGCAATCCGTTATGGATTATATAATGGCCGATCCCGATGCATCTGTGGCAGATATAGCCAAGCAGCTCGGTCTCAAGGTAGGAGCCGCTTCGTCTCTGCTTGCCCGTATGGAGCTCGACGGACTCCTGATGGCACTCCCGGGTGGCCGCTTTGCACCGGCATAAAGATTATTTTAAAAGTTAGATATCAACTATTTATACTCACTCTATAAAACAAATGAATATGGAAACACCTCGCGTCATACCTTCGTCAGAGATGATTATAAACTCCGACGGTTCAATATTTCATCTGCATCTGCGCCCTGAGCAACTCACCGACCGCATTATTCTCGTAGGCGACCCCGGCCGAGTCGATATGGTCGCCGAGTTTTTTGACACACGCACGTTTGAGGTGGCATCGCGTGAATTCCATACTATTGGCGGCACTTACAAAGGTAAGCCCATTATGTGCCTCAGCCATGGTATTGGCCCCGATAATATTGATATTGTGATAAATGAGCTTGATGCTTTAGCGAATATTGACTTTGAAACCCGCGAGGTGCGCCATGAACATCGCACGTTGAGCATGGTGCGAATAGGTACATCGGGTGCGCTGCAGCCAGAACTCAAGCTTGGTACACCGGTTATTGCCGAGAAGGCAATAGGTTTTGACGGCGTTCTAAACTATTATCGCGGCCGCAATGAGGTTGCAGACCTTGATTTCGAGCATGATTTGTGCCAACACACTGATTGGAATCCGCTTTGGGCTAAGCCATACGTGGTTGACGCCGATCCAGAACTCGTCAATCTCATCGGTCGCGACGATATGGTGCGTGGCAATACTATATCTGCTGTTGGTTTCTATGGTCCGCAGGGTCGTGAATTGCGACTTCCTCTTGCAAATCCCGACCTTAATAGCCGGATAGAGAAATTTGAACATCGCGGTCGTCGAATCACCAATTATGAAATGGAGAGTGCACCCCTGCAGGGCCTCGCCCGTCTGATGGGGCATAAGGCTATGACGGTATGCTCAATCATTGCCAACCGCATGAATCACGATTCAACCCCCAACTATAAGACCGCCATGCGCGACCTCGTGCACACGGTGCTTGAGAGGATTTGATAGGATTGGTCTATAATTTAAAATACCCGCGTGCGTTCATTAATTGAGCACGCGGGTATTTATGTATGATACATTGATGAAGATTAAAGTAAAGCGTCGAGGCGTAGTGATGCGACAGTGCGGTTGTATTCCGACTCGAGGTAGGCCAGATAGCCTTCGATGAAATAGTTGATGCTCGTGAGGTATTCCACAGAGTTGATCTCACCGCCTTTATATGCCATTGTGAGCAGGCGCATATAGTCGATATCTCCATAGACTTTTTTATACTCGGCATTGTCTGCCTCATATTGCTCAACTGTTGCCACAGATGTCATCAGGTCGGCACGTGTCTGGGCGCGAGCAGCAGCCAGATCAAACTCTGCTGCTGTGGCCTCGAGTTGTGCCGCCGCAGCCGCTTTGTTTTTTTTGACGAAAGGAAGGGATATGCCGGCTGTGAAACCATGGAAATTGTGTCCTTCCTCGCGGGCATATTTATATCCGAGCGAAAAACCTGGATATGAACCGCTGCGTTTTGCCGACGCAACTGCCTTTGCTGTCTCAAGGCGCGCAATTGCAGCCGCCACAGCAGGCGATTTGCTTTCTGTGGCTTCAAGCATTGCTTCTTCCGATGGATCCTGATACTCAGGAAAAACAGTGAGTTGGCGCCATACATCGCTCACGTCGGCACCACCGGCAAGTGCTTCAAGTGATGTGCGCAGGCCGGCACTGCGAATCTCGGCGGCTGAGCGGCGTGAGCGCAGCGACAGTCGCTCGATGCGTAGTCTGTTGACGTCAAGAATGGTATTTTCACCCTGACGGAAGGCTGTGGTTGTGAAGTCGAGCATGTGCTCGATGTTTGCTGCCACACTGTCAAGAAGGCTCAGTTCACGACGGGTATAGATGATGTCGAGCATAAGCATTTTCGTGTCGAGCAATTTGTTGCGATAGCCTTCATTAAGTTGCATCGATGATGAGTGGCGCGAAGCCTCGATGGCCTTTGAGCGGGCACGATAACTCCCCGGCCAGTCGAAGCTCTGCGATATACTAACCCCGGTCTTGTCTTTCTCGCCTTTACCGGCAAAGAGGTGCTCTACCTCGATTTCCGGTGCAGGTAGCTGATTGTCGGC
Source organism: uncultured Bacteroides sp. (assembly GCA_964486445.1). GTDB lineage: Bacteria > Bacteroidota > Bacteroidia > Bacteroidales > Muribaculaceae > CAG-873. The sequence goes on from CAZAME010000069.1 coordinate 7,203, forward strand.
CTCGGCATCAAGTATTGCAGCCTTTAGAGCGAGGTCAAGCGAATTGATTTCAGGGTTTGTTTGCAGCACTTTGGCAGCGAGTGAGTCGAGATATGACCCGGCATGGGCATATATGGCGCCACATAATGTGGCAGCAAGGATTATATGTCGGAGCATAGTTATTTTTTACGGTTTTGAGAAATCTTATACAGAATGGGCACAACAAACACGTTGAGCACGGTCGACGATATGAGACCGCCGAGAATTACCACAGCTAAAGGCGATTGTATCTCGTTGCCGGGATCAGATCCGCGCAGTGCAAGAGGTATTAGAGCCAAAGCCGAGGTCAGGGCGGTCATGACTATAGGCAGCAGGCGGTCGCCCGAGCCTTTGATAATTCTTTCGTCAAGGCCTACACCCTCAGCTTCAAGGTTGTTATAGCGAGTGATAAGCAGCATACCGTTGCGGGTTGTGATGCCAAGGAGTGATATGAAGCCTATGATAGCCGGAATGTTGAGTTCGCCCGATGTGAGTTTCAGGATCAGAACACCGCCTATCATGGCCAAAGGCATGTTGATGAGGATTATAAAAGTCTGACTTAGATTCTTGAACTCATGATATAGCAGCATGAGTATTATAAGCAATGCGCCCAGAGTTGCCCACACAAGTATACGGGTTGCCTCAGCTTCGCTCTCAAACTGCCCGCCATAGCTCAGATAATAACCCTCGGGGAGAGTAACCTGCTCGTCAACAGCCTTTGCGATGGCGTTGACAGCTCCGCGCAAGTCGCCTTCGGTTAGGTTGGCCGAAATGACTATGCGGCGTTTCACATTCTCGCGGTTGATTGTGTTTGGTCCTGATTCCGACACTATATCAGCCACGTAGCTCAGAGGAACTTTACCTCTATTGGTGTCGACGAGTATGTCGCGAATGGCCTCCATAGAGTTGCGGTTGTCATCGTCGAGCCGCAAGGTTATGTCGTAAGGCAGGCCATCTTCGTAAACCTCCGACACCACTTTGCCGCCGAGGGCAGTAGAGACATATCGGTTGAAGTCGGCCATTGTCACGCCGTAGTATGCGAGCATGTCGCGACGCGGGCGTATGTCGAGTTGTGGTCGCTCTACTTGTTGCTCAATGTTCACATCGGCTACTCCTGGAGTGGCGGCAACTACCTTCTTTATTTGTGAACCGAGCGAGTATAGGCGGTTGAGGTCGTCGCCGAATAGTTTTATGGCAATCTGAGCCTCAGTGCCCGAGAGCATTGCATCAATGCGATGACTGATTGGCTGACCGATTTCTATGGCTGCTCCGGGAATTTCGAGCAGCTTTTGTCGTAATTCGGCTACTACTTCGTTGCGACTTCGCTTGTCAAGGCGATAAGGAGCTTCAATTTCAGAGGTATTTACGCCAAGGGAATGTTCGTCGAGTTCGGCACGGCCTGTCTTACGGGCCACTGTGAGCACTTCTGGACTCTCAAGAATGATGCGCTCAGCTTCGCGCCCGATCGCATCGCTCTCTTCAAGTGATATGCCGGGGAGCGTGCTCACATTGATGGTGAATGACCCTTCGTTGAAACCCGGCAGGAAGCTTCGGCCGAGTGTAAAGAGAAGGCATACCGATACCACAAACAGGCCACCGGTTGTCCACAACACAG
>CAZAME010000070.1:0-8734 GCA_964486445.1 uncultured Bacteroides sp.
GTTAGGCATCGGTCTGCAAAACCGAGCACAGCAGTTCGATTCTGCTAGGTACCTCTAATATAATTTGATTTAAGGCCCCGCTATTTGGGGCCTTTTGTCCCTTGAAAACTTTAGCCGGAGCTTTGGCGCACTCACGGGTCGCACCATGAGAATCTGACTCAGAGGAAAACTTTATTGCATCACTTTACAGAAGAGTTATATACATCTTTTCGTTGCCAAGTATCGAATTATCTTTTTTATAATACCTTTAATATCAATCACATTTAGTTGTTTATGAAGAAATTTTTACTCCCTGTTGCCTGCTTTGCAGGTGCTTTGGCTATGAATGCCGAAACAACCCCCGTAACCATCAGCAACGGCTACAACGCCGACGTAGTTGCAGAAAACTTCATGAATGAGACCACCGATAAGGTTAATCATCCTTATATGGACGGTCACCACAGCTGCTTCGTTGTAAACGACGGCATGATGGTAACCGGTGGTATTCCTGCCGACGGCGTTATCACCACTGACGCAGGTCATAAGTATCAGTTAGCATCGTTCACCGCCAACAACTGCCTCTATCTTGGCAAGGGTGGCGACGAGGGTACTTTGGAATTCTCATCACCCGTTGCAGCCTCTAAGTTCTATATTCTTGGTGTTGGAACAAACATCGACGATTCTCACACAAAGCCCTCGTTTACCGCAGTCATTAACTACACCGACGGCACTTCAACCGAGCTGACCGACAAGGTTCTTCCCGACTGGGGTGATGGCAACAATGTAAGCTATGTATATCGTTGCACTCAGCGTTTCCGTGCTGATGCCGGTTCAAACCCCGAGAACGGAAACTTCCGTGTAAATGAAGTTGCTCTTGATGCCGATGCTGCTAAGGAAGCAAAGTCTATCAAGTTCACTTCTACTTGTGCCGATGGCGAGTGGGGTCCTCTTATGCTGAACATTCTTGCTGTTACTGCCGACAAGGACACCAACGCAATTGCTGACATTGCTGCCGACAATGTAGAAGTTGAAGCTATCTACACACTCGACGGTGTTCGTCGCGCTGACTTTGTCAAGGGCCTCAACTTAGTTAAATACACCGATGGCTCTGTTCGCAAAGTACTTGTGAAGTAATATATCACTCGATAAACCAATAAAAATCCGCCGCAGGATCAAAGCGATCCCGCGGCGGATTTTTTTACAAAATGGGCTATATATTTTAAAGTCAGCATATCCTACTGATTTTATGCGAGGATTTCTTTAGAGAATAAAAGGCAGCCTTTAGGTGACGGATGCCATGTCATTGAGGTTACTCCAGCTTCAATATTCAAACATGTCTAACAAAACATTAGTGACATCGTGTTTCTCTGATTCGGAGATCTCACCAATTCGCAACAACAAGGCTGGATATGATGGGGGCGCCTGGAAAGCAACTTCTCAGTCTGGCTATTATTGCGCGAGTCCGCGCGAGGTTGGGGTTGACCCTATAAAACAAGAATGCGGAACGTCAATCTCGACGGCCCGCACCTCAAAGGGATAATGATGTTGTTATGCGATTATTCAATTATTACTATATATCTTTGAACTATGCTTTATCAGATATTTAGGTTAGATCTGTAGTATATGTGTTGTCTCCATTGCGGAGTTTTCATGTCATGTTTTAATAACAATGCAAAATTATCGCACGGATGTTACGCTAAGGTTACATCCGTGCGACATTGTTTTTACAGTAATGACTGCTGCGTTAAATTATATTAACGCGATATCTGGAGCTATTTTGCTTAAATGGCTTCATCTTCCATATTATCATTGGGAACGTCGGCAGCAAGCACTTCGGCGGGAGCATCGGCAGTGGCATTTTCGAGCTTCTTCATGATAGAGAAGATGAATGCTGCGCTAATGAGGCAGACAGCGAGAAGAATGAGCCAAAGCAGCCAAACGTTGATATGAACCCAAAGCAGGGTGGGGATGACAACCAGGTAGTTACCGATGGCGGTAGCACCAAACCAGCAGCCCATCATAGCGCCCTTGTATTTTGGGGGAGCAACTTTTGACACGAAAGAGATGCCCATGGGCGACAACAGAAGTTCGGCAAATGTGAGCACAAGGTAAACACCTATGAGCAGGTTGGGCGACACAAGCACGGGGCTAACGCCGTCTTCAGGAGCGACACCAAGGCCGGCCATGAGCGACACGACTGCCATGATGCCGAATGCCACGCCGGCTACAATCATGCCATAGCCGATCTTGCGGGGCGCAGAAGGTTCTTTTTTCTTCTTAGCGAGCCAAGAGAAGATTGCCACTGAGAAGGGAGTGAGAGCTACGACATAGAAAGGATTGAACTGCTGATATATCTGAGGCTGGATGCCTGTGACAGTGTCGGTGGTGTCATAGAAGAAGTAAAGGCCAACGAGTGCGGCAAGGAAAATGACTGCCGAGATGCCTCGTGTGCGTGATGATGAACTCTGGAACATTGAGAATGCCGAGTAGACTGCGACCACAATAGTGGCGAGCGCCCATACGTTGAAGCCGATGCGGGTCCACGACGAGGTGGAAGTTTCGGTGAACTGCTGTGCGAACTTAGTGAGGGTGGCACCATTCTGGTGGAATACCATCCAGAAGAATATTACCACGGCAAACACAAGCAGGAGGGCCACGATACGACTCTTTGTCTGTTCCTTGGTAAGCTCGGGTGCAGCAGCAGAGGTTGCTTTGTTGTCATTTGCGCCTTTGCCGTCGCTGACACCATCATAGGTCTTTACACCTAATTTATATATAAGGAAAGAAATGACCATTGAGGCGCAGGCCACAGCGAATGCATAGCTATAACCTGTGGAGATAGTTGACATGTAGTTCTTGCACCATGCCATCAGGTCGGTGGTGCCTCCGGCAAATCCGGCGAGAGTAGCAAGTTTATCGGGATCGGTGAGCTCGCCGGCAATATAGGCGTTGCAGAGACCGGGGAGGGCAGGGGCATATTCCAGGCCGTTGTTGTGCAGAGCCATGTTGCACAGAGCCTCGGTGACAGAGGGGGCGAACATGGCGCCAATATTGATGGCCATGTAGAAGAGTGAGAAAGCTACGTCGCGCTTTTCGCTGTAGACGGGATTGTTGTATAGGTCGCCGACCATGACCTGCAGGTTGCCTTTAAACAAGCCGGTGCCGCAGCTGATGAGCAACAGGGCGGCGAACATCACCACCATAGAGAATGTAGCACCCGGTTCGGTGGGAAGAGCCATCACCAGGTAGCCGAGGAACATGACTATGATGCCCAGCGAGACGGTTTTCTGGAAGTTCCATTTGTCGGCAATCATGCCGCCGAGCATTGGCATAAAGTAGACCAGGGCAAGGAAGGTTGAATAGATAAATCCTGCTGTAGCTGTGGAGAAGGCAAATTTTGCCTGCAGGAACAGCAGCAGGATGGCCAGCATTGTGTAGTAGCCGAAGCGCTCGCCGGTGTTGGCGAGTGCGAGCACGTAGAGGCCTTTAGGCTGATTTTTAAACATAATTGAGTATAAAATGATTGGTTTTGTGTGCTAAGTTAAGCAAAAAAATCAAGATAGCCGACACTTACTGAGCAAATGTCAGCTATAAGATTCACAAAATTATAAAAAAACGACCATAGTGCAGGCATGTGTGTCTGTTATTTTGCAGATTCGCAAGGATTCTATACCTTTGCATAGCTCTCTCAATTGACTGCCAATGCCGAGTATTAAGAAAAACGTCATATATAGTAGCATCCTCACCACGGCCAACTACGTCTTCCCGCTGCTGACATATCCTTATGTGTCGCGCGTGCTCGGTGTAGACAATATCGGTGTGGTGAATTTTGTAGACAGCGTGGTATACTACTTCGTGCTGATATCGATGCTTGGCATATCGGTGTGCGGAATCCGCGAGATTGCAGCCTGTCGTGGCGATCGCGAGCGAATGAGCATGGCTTTCTCGAGTTTGTTATCGCTCAATTTCTTAACTACAATCGTGGCACTTGTGGCCATGATTGGAGCAATAGTTTGGGTACCTCAGCTGCAGGAGAATGCCGCCATGATGCATATAGGCATCATTAAACTGTGTTTTTCTTTTTTATGCATTGAGTGGTTCTATCAGGGTATAGAAGACTTCCGCTATATCACCCGGCGCACTATACTGGTGAAATGTTGCTATGTAGTGGCTGTATTTCTATTTGTGCGCGAGAGCAGCGACTACCGTATTTTTTATCTTCTTATGGTGCTGATGGTTGCGGTGAATGCTGTGATTAATCTGGTGCATGCGCGTAAATTTGTGAACTTTTCTCTGAAAGGGCTGCGATTTAGGCCATTTCTGCCGGCATTCTTAATAATGGGTGCGTATTTGCTGCTGACCTCTATGTACACCTCATTTAATGTGACATATTTAGGTTTTGTTTCCGACGATACCCAGGTGGGATATTATGCCACCGCAACAAAGCTCTACGGTATTTTGCTTGCTTTGTTTACAGCCTTTACGGGTGTGTTGATGCCAAGAATGAGCGCACTGCTTGCTGACGGCCGTATCCAGGAGTTTAAGGAGTTCTTTTTTAAAAGCAGCGGCGTGCTCATGGCCTTTGCAATTCCTGCTGTATTGGCCGGCATGATTCTGGCTCCCGAAGTTGTGTATCTGCTCTCAGGTCCCGGATACGAGGGGGCCATAACGCCAATGCGCATTGTTCTGCCACTGGTGTTTATCATAGGCTATGAGCAGATTCTTGTCATCCAGACCCTGATGCCGCTGAAAAGTGATAGGATAGTATTTCGCAACTCACTGATAGCCGGTGTGGTAGCGGTGGCTTTAAACCTGCTTATAGTTCCTCATCTTTTTGCTGCAGGGTCGGCATTGGTGTGGCTGATATGCGAATTGCTCGTTCTTACGCTCTCGCAGATAGCAGTGACCCGTCTAACAGGCATAAAGCCTCCTTGTGGCAGTTTCATAACACAGTTGTTGGCATATCTGCCAATGTGCGCGCTGCTTGTGGGTATGGAATCGATTGTAGACGGGGCTTTTATGCGGCTTTTGGCTGCCGGTGTGATAATTGTGCTTTATGTTGCAGCCGTGAACCTACTGTTTTTCCCGGAGAGTATTGTCTCGCAAACTATTGCCCGACTGCGTCGGAGCAAAACAAAATAAATCATTGATATGTATCGCAAAGGAAAATTATACTTCCGCTATGGCACTATGGGCTCAGCCAAGACTGCGCTGCTGCTCACTACTGCTTATAACTTTGAGGAACGACACATGAGCTACATGTGTTTGAAACCCGTAATTGACACCCGCGACAAGGCAAATGTAATACGCTCGCGCATAGGTATTGAGCGGGAATGCGGGTGGATATACAACGAGACCGACCTCTATGCTATGGTCTGTGACACCTTCAGAGAGCGCGGCGAGCTGCTCGACTGGTTGCTTGTCGACGAGGCCCAGTTTCTATCGGCATCGCAGGTCGATCAATTGTCGCGCGTAGTAGATGACTTTGGTATCAATGTCATCTGTTATGGGCTGCGCACCGATTTCCAAAGCCATCTGTTTGAGGGATCGCGTAGGCTTTTTGAAATAGCTGATACTATCGATGAAATTAAATCGACATGCAACTGCGGAAACAAGACCATCATTAACGCCCGCATCGACAGCAACGGAGACTTTGTTGAAGAAGGCGCCCAGGTGGAGATCGGTGGAGATGACCGCTATGTGGCTGTGTGTCGCAAATGCTGGCGTGCGAAGCGCATACGTCAGATGCAGAGAGGCATGTTGCCGCTTGATTTAGACGAACCGGCAGCTGCAACACCAGCAACCATTGAAGAATAAATCTCTAAAAACTATCTATATATGATACTTTGTGACATACGCGATGCATCGCGCTATTATGGTATAAGCTCACAGCTCACAGCAGCCCTCAAGTGGCTCGCCGGGCATATTGGCGACAACTTCACTACCGGTTCGCAGAATCTGGCAGATTGCGACGTGGTGGTAAACGCTCAGGAACCGTCTATGGTAAAGGCTGTTGACGCTAAACTTGAGGCTCACCGACGCTTCATAGATATACATGTACCTTTACTCTGCAATGAGACTATTGGCTGGGCTCCTGTAGAGCAGCTCAACATTGTAGAGAAACCCTATAATGCCGATGCTGACTTTGAATTATTTGGTGACCCGGCCCACAGTCTTGTTGTAGTGCGCGTAGGCCAGATCGCCATATTCTTCCCTGAAGACGCTCATGCGCCTAACATCGGTGAAAATCCATCACACCGCAAGTTGTGTGTGAAAGTGCCGGTATGATGTGACGTGGTGATTGTCAATCGGTAATCACCAGGAATGTTCCGTCGAGGTCAAATACCATATTGTCGGGGCCGGGTATGTCGAGATCAATCTCCACAACTCGGCCTCGCGAGTATTCTATACCCTCAACAAAGTCGGCTACTTTGTTTTCCTTGAGATACTTGTAGGTCTTTGAGGGAACAACCTCCCTTACGATATCTTCGCTCAGTCGGGTGCGGTCTGCGGCTTCTATTTCCACAACTTTTCCATCGTTGGCAAATTCTATCTCAACTTTGTTGGCAAGTTTTACTTTGTATACAGCCTGTGCAAAGTCATGCGAGCATTTCTTCACAGCCACATCACCAAAATGTTTTTTCAAGAATTTCTGTGCGTCTTTCGGTAACGACGTAGGCTCACATGACCCTGAGATAAGAAGGCCCGGGGTAGTATTGTTATAGTATTGTGCCATAGCCTTCATTCCGAGGCTGAAGCAACCAACGGCCATTACGGCCAGCAGAATAGTCTTTGCTTTCATAGTTGAGTGTGTTTTGTGTGTTTAATGTCAATACAACACGCTGCGCGGTATTTTTGTTGGCCATAACGCATAACTTTCGCAGCAGTCGTGCGACAACCTACATATATTTTTTGTAAATTTGCACATCTGTATATCAAAGAAAAATACTTAAAACAAATGGTTCAAGATACACTTCCTGCTGTAAAAGAGTCCATTGAGCTTGCCGGCATGCGTTTTGTGCCTTATCTTAAGCGAGATGTGATTGCTGCCCGTGTGGCAGAACTTGCAGCACGCATCACCGATGAGTTTCGTGGCAAGCGCCCCTTGATATTGTGTGTGCTCAACGGTGCTTTTGCTTTTGCCTCCGACCTGTTCAGAGGCATTGACACCGAGGCTGAGATCACATTTCTGAGACTCAAGAGCTACGACGGCATGAGTAGCACCGGAGCAGTCAAGCAAATGACACCGCTTGCCGAGAACATAGAGGGCCGCAATATTATTATCGTTGAGGATATTGTTGACACAGGTCGCACTATTGCCAAACTTGTTGAGGATCTTCGAGCACAGAATCCTGCCGAAATCAAGATTGCAACCTTGCTCTTCAAACCCGATGCACTTGTGTGCGACGTGAAGCCTGATTATGTTGGCTTTGAGATACCTAAAAAGTTTATTATAGGCTATGGCCTTGATCTTGACGGTCTTGCTCGCAATCTGCCTGATATTTATGTGCTTGGCGAGTGAGCCGACACCATCTTTCTCAATGTAATCTGCATAAATCACTAATATTTTTTACAATCCCTATACTTTATATATGAATATTGTAATCTTCGGTGCTCCGGGCTGTGGCAAAGGCACTCAGAGCGAACGCATCATTGACAAATACGGTCTGCATCACATATCCACGGGCGAGGTTCTGCGCGATCATATTGCACGCGGCACCGATAACGGTAAAATTGCCGACGAGTATATATCACGCGGACAGTTGATACCCGATGAACTCATGGTGGCTATGCTGGCTAACGAACTCGATGCTGATCCTACGTTGCTCGCGAAAGGCGTCATTTTCGACGGTTTCCCCCGCACTGTTCCTCAGGCACATGCTCTCAAGAAGATGCTTGCCGATCGCGGAAGCAAAGTCGATGCTGTAGTCGGGCTCGAGGTTCCGGAGGAAGAACTCATAGACCGTCTTATTAAGCGCGGAGCCCAATCGGGTCGTTCTGATGATAATCCCGAAACGATACGCAACCGTCTTGAGGTTTATAATGCCCAGACTCTGCCTCTGCGTGATTTCTATCAGGGTGAGGGGCTATATCGCAATATCAATGGATCAGGAAGCATCGATCAGATTGCGGCAGACATCAATGCAGCCATTGATGCTGCGACAGCCGATTGATTCACGCATTGATATAACATAAAAAACTAAGGCCGATGTTCTTGTGATGAAACGTCGGCCTTAGTTTTTTCTTATTTCAGCAGGGTAGGGTGCGATAACCTTACCTGTTATTACATCGTATGTGCTTCTTCGGGTTGTGAGTTTGTGGGGTCGACGTGCGTGGTATTGCGATGCACTGTCATTTTATTGGCCGGCTTTACTTTAAGCTTGATTTTGTCGAAGCCTTTGCCATAGACACCATTGACGTTTGCCTGTGTTATAAAGGCATCTTCGTCGATGCTTTTGATGATACGGAAGATTGTCACTGATTCTATCTTACGACACATCACAAGCAGAACTTTAACCTCTTGTTTGCTATACCATCCCATACCATTGATGATAGTGCAACCACGCGAAGCCTGATTATTTACAGCAGTAGCAATTTCTTCCCACTTGGTAGAGAAGATGGTGAACTGCACGGCCTGGCGGTTGGTGTTGATGACCATATCTGCTATATATGACGTCAGGAAAAGAACAATGAAACCATAGACAGTCTTGTCAATTTCATGAAACAGGAAAAACGACGACGAGATAATGCACAC
>CAZAME010000071.1:0-8541 GCA_964486445.1 uncultured Bacteroides sp.
TATCAGTGAAAACATGGATAGAGCGAACCAATGCCATAGGAATACGCTCCAAGGCGGGAAGATATGGTGGCACTTTTGCTCATAGGGATATTGCATACCATTTTGGAATGTGGATAAGCCCCAAGTTCCAATTACTGCTTGTAAAAGAGTATCAACGACTTAAAACCGAGGAACAAAAATTGATCGGTTGGTCGGCAAAGCGCGAGCTATCCAAAATCAACTACCGCATTCATACTGATGCAATCAAAACTCATTTACTCCCGTCAGAAATCACACAGGAACAGGCTTCTTATGTTTATGCAGATGAAGCCGATGTTCTCAATGTGGCAATGTTCGGTAAAACTGCCCGCAAGTGGCGCGAAGAAAATCCGGATTTGAAAGGTAATATCCGCGATTACGCTACAATCAACGAACTTATATGTCTCTCTAACATGGAAAATCTCAATGCTGTGTTTATCGAACAAGGGCTACCGCAGAGTGAGCGACTAACTAAGCTCAACCAAATAGCCATTCACCAAATGCAGATTTTGGAGAGCGGTGACAATGGCCGCAAACTTCTAAAATAACAATAGCAAACTTATCGCACGATAGTCTTGAATACTTTATTGCCTTGACGCACGATGTAGATGCCGGGGGGGATATTGTCGGTGTCAACTCTTGCGCCCATAAGGTTGTAATATTCAACCTCTCCTGCATTGTTATCTACATTTATGTCATCAATAGCTGTGGCAGCCTCGACATTGAGAGTCAGATCTATAATCGACCCTCCGTTGGTATCAATGTAGTTGCCCTTCTGATGACCGGTTAGAGTGAGAGCACAGCGCCCGTAAGGATCATTGCTGTTCCAGTCGACCTTATATCTAAGCCGGTATGTGCCTGCTGCAGTTGTCGACGGGATAGTGAATGTCGGCACTGCGAAAAAGTTACCGTGATCGACTGCCGAGTTATCGCTCTTGACCGTAGGATCAGCTGTGTCCGACCCGTCAGACTTAGCCGAAGTATTGTAACCGGTATGCGCTACCAGCTCCTTGTGCACACCCGTGTTGTCGGCATCGACATCAAACTGCCCGTTGCGATCATAGTCTACATAAATATACGAGTGCATCCAATCGGTTGAGGCAGCGGAACCGGACACCGAAATAGTTGCTCCGGGCTTCACATTGAGCTGCTGCGATGTGCGGTCAACATATACATTATGGCCGCTGCTACCACCGGGCCCCTGCAAAGTGAGCGAAGATCCCGAAGATGCGGAGAGCGTGAGTGTGACAACTCCGCGCGAGACTCGGTCTGAGGCTACAGCGCCGTCGAAATGAGCATACCCGGCACGTGTGTCGACAGCACCGCCACAGAAGTCAAAGGTTATAAGATCATTAGATTTAGTAATATTTGTGACAGGCTTGCTCACCGGCTCGGTTGCCGCTCCGGAAGAGGCACGCCAACGCACCATAGCAGGCGTCGTTGATTCGGTGAATGAGCCGGAAGTCCAGGCATCACCCCACGACGAGGCGGCCGAGTTGTCATTATCGGCGCGCACAAGCTGCACACGCAGATGCGACGAATCGTTGTTGGGTTTGTTGGCCAAAGCAGATGCATCAGATGCATCAATATGCCAGATGAGCATACCGCCGCCATAGATGCCGCGATCCCATCCAGTGGCAGGCCGATTTTCAAGGACATAATAATCGCCCTGACGCCCGGTGGAAATAGTCACCGCAAAATTATCTTCGGCCATAGGGCGCAACTTCACAGTGGCTGGTGACGTAAGCTCCGTGTAATCAAGCCACCCCAGAGCGTTGCGCTCAAATGCGCTGTATCCGCATGGAGTCTTTCCGTAGCCGAGATAATTACCGCGGTCCATTATCGACCAAAAATTCGGAGTATCATCGCCGGCAACATCAGTATTATAATAATCCGGGAAACCTATAGCATGGCCGAATTCATGGATAAAAGTGCCAATGCCGTCGGGCTGACCGGCAGTATATCCTTGCTCGCAGGTACACGAATAATGGTAGAGCAACTTTCCGTCGACTGTCTTTTTGGTAAACAGGCCTGTTTCGCAAGTAGAGTTATGCGGCCAGGGAGCATTTGATGCTCCATAATTAGATCCTTGGCCGGCAAAGATGATATATACATTATCAACATTGCCGTCGCCATTGAGATCAAACTGCGAAAAATCGACCTGTGAGTCAAGAGCGCCACATGCATCATGCACCATCTTGTAGGCCGAATTAGTTGATGCATAATAGCTGCGGGCACGACTCAAGGTCACCGGGCCATAGAGCCTGAAGTTGGGCGAATACTTCCCCGAAGACTGGGCCTTGAAATATTCACGCACCGATCCGGTATTGCCGTCGGTAGTGAAATTCTCGCCATTGAGCCATGAATTATAATAATTATAGGGTGAGCTCACAGAAAATTTCACATCAGAAAACTGCACAAGTATCACACATACATCCGGACTGCCGGTGTAAGGCACATATCCCTCATGCAATGCTGCCGATGTTCTTGCCTGTGCAGCAGCTGCGCGAGCTTTTGCCTGCGCCGACATGACCTGCTGCTCCGACGCCGGCACAAGCACACCATCGGCATCAGGGAGCAGTGCGTTGCCACTCATGTCGTAGTATATCTGCGAATGTTCATTGCCCTTGATAATTACCTCTGTCGACGTACCGTCGGGAGAAGTGTATTTTACAGGCCACGGACATGGAGCCACAGCCGACGCCGTAAGAGCCGACGCCACAGCAACGAAAGGAAGTAGTATTTTATGCATAATATGATTGGTATCAGATTTTTAAATATACCTGTTCCCGCAGATGTTGTCGTGCGGGAACAGGTATTAAAGTTTATCCGCCCGTGTAGTAGCATTTGACACTGCCGACGGCTAATTTGCCCTCAAGCAGCACCGGTATCTGGCGCTCGTCGTCGGTGAGCCAAGCAAACATATCGTCAGACGTGCGCGTCTTGCCATCGGATGTGAAAATGAAGCTCACTTTATTGCAGTTATAAGTGTTACCGTCGTAAGTGACTTTCTCCTTACCCTGATACTTGATTGTGAGCAATTCCTGGCGCTTGCCCGAGAAGATGTTTATAGTGATGACAGCACCGGGCTTCATCGAAGCGAAGTTTAGAGTGCGCATGTAGTAGAACGAACTGAGCATGTCGACGGTAGTGCCGATAGCACTTAGCTCGAGCTTCTCGTCGCGGAAGAGTTTACCCTTCTTCACTACCTTGCGAGTGCAATAGCCCTTGGTCGTTGCGCCTTGCTTGCTGAACTGCACGACGTCGAGCTTATCCTCGCTGCCTTCGTGCGACTTTTTATGATAAATCACCGGAGCCAGCGAAGGCCGCTCCATTGTACTCAACAAAGTATCACGCACTTTATATAACCTGTCGGCCCAAGGCGCAGACTTTGCCGTGAGCGTGGAGAAGTATTTATCGCCCTCACTGCGGAGATTTATTTCGACTGTGCCGGCAAGTTTGTTGACAAGTCCCCACTTATATATCACTTTATATGTAAGGGTCTCGTCGGGAAACACTTTATTGACCGCAGCCGAAAGTTTACCACCGGCCATAACCGACATAACGGCCATGGCAATTATCAGTAATATGGATCTTGTAGTTTTCATAACCATATAGACATCGGCGGCTGTGAAAGGTTTAACTCACTGAAATCAGTCGAGGTTATTAGGATCATCGGGATGTGTGTACCAGCGCGAATACATCAGATAATTGTGAGCGATCTTCTGATTTATCTCGCGGCTCTGCTCGGGGTCAACCATCTTGATAAACTTGGCGGGAGCCCCACCCCATAATTCACCGGGGCCAATCTTGGTGCGCGACAGCACAACCGAGCCGGCTGCAACAATAGCCCCCTCGCCTACCTCGGCATCATCCATGACCACAGCGCCCATGCCAATCAAGGCATAGTTGCGGATCTTTGCACCATGAATGGTGACATTATGGCCTATCGACACATCGTCGCCAATCTCTATTGTCGACTTCTTGTAAAGAGTATGGAGCACTGAGCCATCCTGTATATTCACACGATTGCCTATGACAATGGAGTTTACGTCGCCACGAAGCACAGTGTTGAACCACACGCTGCACTCATCGCCCATAACGACATCGCCTATGATAGTGCAATTTTCTGCAAGGAAACAATCGCGCCCTATAACGGGAGTGAATCCTCTCACCGGAATTATTGTCATTTTCCTATTGTTTTATTTAGCAATTTATTATGCATTATTTATCACTTCAGAGGCTGAGTCTTAGCCACAAGCCACTGGCGCAGAGATTCGTCGGCAATCAGGGGCAACAGACTTTCCCTCACACGTGCATGATAACCGTCGACCCAAGCGATTTCTTCGTCGGTCATGATGGCCGTCTCAAACAGACTGCGGTCAAACGGGCACAATGTAAGTGTCTCGAAAGCATAGAAGTCACCGAACTCAGTGGTCTTATCCTCAACGGTGAGCACAAGATTCTCGCAGCGGATGCCATAGCGGTCGCTCAGGTAGATACCGGGTTCATTTGAGGTAATCATGCCGGGAGTGAGCGGAGCCATCGTGTCATTGAGACGTATGCTCTGCGGACCCTCATGCACATTGAGGAAATGACCTACGCCATGGCCGGTGCCATGGAGATAGCTCTTTCCCTCTCGCCACAAGAACATGCGGGCAAGCACGTCGAGCTGCGCACCGCGAGTGCCCTTGGGGAAGATTGCACGTGCGATAGCAATGTGCCCTTTCATCACAAGGGTAAAGTTATGGCGCTGATCGGCAGTGGGCTCTCCGAGCGAGATTGTGCGGGTGATGTCGGTGGTGCCGTCAAGATATTGTGCACCTGAATCAATGAGCAGCATATTGCCGCTGACGATGCTTGAGTTGCTGTGCTCGTCGGCCGAATAGTGCACAATAGCACCATGAGGGCCAAAGCCGGCAATTGTCTCAAACGAGTTGTCGAAGTAAAGATCTTTGCGGCTGCGATATTTGGTGAGAATATCAGCCACATCCATCTCAGTGAGCGGCTTGCCGGCTGCCACTGTCTCTTCTATCTCTTTGAGCGACTCACACATAGCCACACCGTCGCGCAGCATTGCGCTATGCACACCAGCTATCTGCACGTCGTTTTTCACAGCCTTGAGCATTGCCACGGCCGAAGAACCGACAACAGCACGCTTACCCAACAGGGTTGCCACTGCACCGGCTGTCTGGCCGACGCTGACAAGCACACGGGCATCTGCCGGCAGAGCACCTAAGTAATCCTTCACGCCGTCATACGGGAGCACTGCCACATTGTTGGCGGCGAGATAAGCCTTAACATCATCGTCGACCTTGGCACTGTTGATAAACAGCACATTGCCGTCGGCCGACAGATAGAGGAACGAGGTTGCAACAGGGTTGCAGGCCACATCGCGCGAGCGCAGATTGAGCAGCCATGCAATCTCGTCGAGCGCCGATATAAACACCGATGATGCACCCTGAGCAGCTGCATTGTCAAGCACCTTAGCAATCTTTGACGACGCACTCTCGCCGGCATATTCCTCGGCATGCACAAACACCTTGTCAGACGGCACTGCCGGGCGGTCGGGCCATATTTTGTCGAGCACATCAAAGTTTACATCAAGATGCAGGCCGGCATTGTCGAGCTCGCGGCGCAGTTCGGCAGTGGCGTCAATCGACATGAGCATGCCGTCGACAGCCACAGTATCGCCCTTGGCAAGATTATGCACAAGATACTGAGCAATAGAGGGCGTCTCCACAAGCCCTTCCTTCATCAGTTCGATGCCGATGCCTTCAAGCTGCTCGGCAGCCTGGAGGAAATAGCGCGAATCAGTCCACAGCAGCGCCTTGTCAGTCAACACGACCAAAGTGCCGGCCGAACCGGTGAAACCGCTCAGATAACGGCGAGCCTGCCAGTGATCTGCAATATATTCACTCAAGTGGTAATCAGTGTGAGGCACAATCAAGGCAGCCACACCTGCCGAAGCCATCTCGGCACGCAGCGCGCTGAGGCGTGCTGCAATATCGGTTTTGCTCATAATACTCTATTAAAGCTTTTTTATGTTCTGGTTTATAAGGCAAATATAGCAACTATCGCGCAAAATCGCAAGCTACACACCCACAAAGCTCAGTTTTACGCGTGTATTCTTGATTTTTGGCACCGGCTGAATCGACAACACAGCTTTCACAGCCTCGCGGGGCACGGCTGCCAGGGCATAATGATCCTTGACTACGATCTTGCCTACTTTGTCGGGAGCGATGCCAAGACTGCGTATCACGTATCCGGCCACATCCCCTCGAGAGATCTTCTCTTTCTTGCCGGCATTGATATACAGTGTGGCTGTATGCGACTCTATGGGATCATCGCTGTGACCGGTAGGCACATACTCGGTATCCCACTCCACATATTCCGGACACCTTTCGCCTTCCGACACAAGCACGAATACCTTGCCGTCGGCATCAACACGCGCAGTGCGGCCATTGCGGTGAGTCCAGCTCTCGGCCGACAGAGGCAGATGATAATGCACCACTGCTGCCACACTGTCAATATCGAGTCCGCGCGCACCAAGATCGGTTGACACCAATATCGGTGTAGTGCCATTGTTGAGCATATCTATCGCCATCTCGCGCTTCTGCTGGTCGAGACCACCATGATAAAAACCAGCAGGAAAACCCTCGCGAGCCAAACGGTCATATACCCTGTCGACACTCTCTCGATGATTCACAAAAACTATCACCTTGCCGTCAGACAGAGAGCGAAGCAACTTCACGAGCGTATCAAGTTTATCGCGCGAATCGCTCACCACCTCTGCAATCTCAATGCGTTCGCGGGGCGAGGATGTCTCGCCGGTGAAGTCATATACCTTGGCACTGTCCATGGCAATGAAGTCGGGCAGCTTGTCGATCGCCGTAGCCGAGGTAAGTACCACCGTAGAGGGCGACGAAATACGGCGCACGATCTTGCGCATGTCGTCGTGGAAACCAAGCTCAAGAGCCTTGTCATACTCATCAAGCACAAGCGTGGTGACATTGCGGATGTCGATCTGCCGGCGCTCAATGTGGTCGAGCAGACGGCCGGGAGTCGCCACAACGATATCAGGGGTCACTGACAGCGAATTCACCTCATCTTGCATGGAGTGACCGCCATATAGTGCCGTGGTCTTGTAGCCGATAGCCAGAGGGCGGAGCACATCGGCAATCTGCAGCACAAGTTCACGCGAAGGTGCTATCACCAAAGCCTGCACCTTGCCACACGGAGCCTTGAGAGCCTTCAGCACAGCGATGGAAAATGCCACCGTCTTGCCGCTGCCTGTGGGCGAAAGCAATATAAACCGTCGGCGGTCGCTCTGAGCCACCACTTGCTGCATGCGATTGAGCTGGGATATACCCAGGCGAGATGCTATATTTTCAATAATTTCCTTGTTCGTCATAGATCTTGTCTGTCATAGATAATGTGTTTTAGAGTTAAATGTAAAAAGTAAGATAAAAGTTTAGTCTGTTGCACGCAGTTTGTGTGCTGGAGAGAGATGCCACCAATTAAAAAACACAGAAGATAGTCCTAATTCTCATGACAAAGTTACTATGAAGTTTCTGCAGTTGCAACCGGAGAAAAACCACTCTGTGATAACCAGCGACGCAAAATTAGCGGTAACCAATTATTGATTAGTAATATACGCCCAAAACCGCATATTAAAAATATTCAGCAAATTTCGGCTTTGTGTATCGCCAATATACACGCTATAAATTGTGAGCGGCATGGCGGGATCAAGGCGAGTCTTTGCAGACTCGATATATATGGGTTGGTGAGTCCCCCCACTAACTTCGCGCTTTGCGCTCAGCAAGTGTGGGTTATTAAAAGGGCAAGCCTTTCAGGCTTGTGGGTTGATTGCATTGTCGCGGGGTAATGTGGTGTGGTCGCACCTAAAGGCGCTCCTGGCGGGATGAGCGGCGCGGAGTCCACAACCGGCGCGCCGCCACGCGGCACTTGGATGTGGCTACAATTCCGATCGCCTCCAGGGAGGCTCGGGCAGCTACGCTGCAAGCATAAGGGGGATAGGACCTATAAGACAGATATGGAGAATGGTATCGGCGGCGTGGCATCAGGGCGAGTCTTTGCAGACTCGATCATACGGGGCGGCTTTGCCGGGCCTAAGCTCGCTGCGCTCGGCAAGACCCGGTTACTTGGAGGGCGAGGACCTTCGGCCCTCGAGTGTGGATGGCAAGGGCAATTGTGTATGAACAACATGCAGACTATGCAGCAGGCATGTCTCAATGCATTATACTTTGTCGGTAATCTGTGTGGCAGCACCATAACTGCAAGTTTATGATGACGACCGGTGTATGAATAAAAATCGGCACGATGATCGGGTGGAATCATCGTGCCGATTGAGTTTTTAGAGGTTATACCTCGGGCGGGAATTACTTGCCGAAGTAGCGGTTGTAAAGACCCTGGAAGCCCTGACCGTGGCGAGCCTCATCCTTAGCAGCTGCGGTGGGCATGCAGGGCCGTTACGCCGTCGGTGAAAGCCGCCTGACGGGC
>CAZAME010000072.1:0-8426 GCA_964486445.1 uncultured Bacteroides sp.
GGAAGCCAAGAATCTCATTGGCTTTCTCAAACATCGCGCGTGCTTCTTCATTGTTGTCGTATAGGTCCTTGCCCATACCCACAAACTGGGCACCCTGACCGGGAAAAACAAATGCTTTCATCTCTCTGGGAATGTATCGTTTAAATTAAGTTTTCTTCAAAAAAATGCGTTATGCGCCACAAAGATACTAAAAAAAGCTCATCCGGCAACCGCGAAGGCTCAGAATTCAACACTCAGACGCACATTTATCTGGCGGCGGGTAAGATAGTTGGGCACGGCATATTGGATGTCGTTGACGTCGGTGACCCAGTAGTAACTCGACACATTGGAGATGTCGAAAAGGTTAAAGACATCAAGGCCAAGCCAAGCACTGCGCAACCACTTGCCAAGGCCGGTGCGCACTTCGCCATCTTTGGCAGGAGACACAAGAGCGTAGGCAAAACCTATGTCGACACGCTTGTATGCCGGAGCCCTGAAGTAGCCGCGGTCGCGGCTGCCACGGGGGGCTGTTACGGGCAAACCATCGCTGAAGATGCCGCGCAGACTGAATTTTAGTTTAGGAAATTTCGGGAAATAATCAGTGAAGAACAGTGCCACACTATAGCGCTGATCGGTAGGTCGGGGCACCTTCACACCATTCAGGTTTTCCTGAGTCTTCATAAGCGAAAATGACAGCCACGAATCGCTTCCGGGCACAAACTGGCCAAACAATTTGAAATCAAGACCGGCCGCGAAGCCTTTCGACAAGTTCTGACCCGAATATGTGACTTTGAGGTTATCGATCTCGTATGGAATGATGTTGCCAAGAAGCTTATAATATGCTTCTCCGCTAAGTTTAAAGGGGCGACCGAGAGCACGGAAGGTGTAGTCGGCTCCGGCAATGAAATGCACCGCACGCTGACTTTTGATGTCGCTGTTTAGCTCGATTATAGTATTGCCGTCGCTGTCTTGCACAGGTCGGCGGTATTCCTTATAGAAAGGACTCTGATAATATAGACCGGTGCTGAATCGCATAGTCCACCGCGGATTGCGATCAGGCACAAAACCGACACTGACACGTGGCGAGAATAGCCATTCCTTGTTGAAATCCCAATAACTCAGTCGAGCACCTGCATTGACGGTGAATAAGCCGGCCGAAGTGCTGAGTCGGTATGCATCCTGCACAAACATTGACAAGCGGTTGGTGGATATATCATGGCGCGAGTCAAGATTATATATCATGCGCACACTCTGGCCATCGGATGGAAGCGAGTAACCCGCCGAGTCGCGCATTTCCCACTCACGCGCACGGTCATGTATGGTTTCATGGTTAACAGTGACTCCGTATGACAGATTATGATAGTTTAAGCCTGTGTTACCTCTGAAAGACACAGACATCACTGATGCTTTCAAACGATTGCGGGCATGCTCGAGATATTTGCCCACACCGAGTTCGCCCCCTACCCCGGTGTCACCACTGCCAGATCCGGCTTGATCGAGCCAATATTCGCCCGATATATCGTAGCTGACAAGCTCGTTGGTGAGGTATCCCGATGCAAGCAGTGTGAAGTTAGTCTTTTTTGATGGCGCATACTGCAGCGACAGGGCACCGAAAAATGTCTCAAAGCGGTCCTTCTCCTGGCCGTCGAAATAAACAGTGAATTTCTTGGCATCGCTCACAGTGCCGAAACTTGTGGTGCGGTTATGCGGCACAAACCTATAGTTGTTGATTGAGATGTTACCAAGCACCGACACTGTCCACTTATCGGCCGGGCGATAAGTCATAAATGTCTGATAATCGAAGTATCGCGGATCATATTCACCTTTTTCTTCCATTGACTGCAGCAATGAGGCATTGCTCTTGTAGCGCAGACCATGGAGCATGGAGAAGCGGCGTGTGCTGGTGCCGATTGCCACACTGCCACCCATGAGCGACGCCGACAGACTACCCTCGAAACTCTGAGGCTGACGATAGGTGATGTCGAGCACCGACGACATTTTGTCGCCGTACTCAGCCGCATAGCCACCAGTGGAGAAGCCGATTGCGCCTACCATGTCGGGGTTAATAATCGACAGACCTTCTTGCTGGCCCGAGCTGACGAGCTGAGGGCGATATACCTCTACTCCGTTAATGTAAACTGAATTCTCATCATAGGTACCACCGCGCACAGAGTACTGCGCCGACATTTCATTATTTGAGCGCACACCGGCCATAGTCTGCAACATAGCCTCCACACTGCCGCCGGTGGCATCGGGCGACACATGCAGTGAGCCTACTCCCACAGTCTGCATCTGCGAGGTCTGCTTGACGTAATCAGTGACCTGCACCTCCTGTAGTTCGCTCATCTTGGGCGTCATCTTCACCGACAGAGTAACTTCGCCCTTGGGCTGCACAAGTGTGCGGCGGGAGTCTTCATAACCTATACAAGTAAACACGACTCTTATAGTGTCGGCTTCAGGAGCCGACAACGTGAAACCTCCGTCTTCACCGGTAGTGCCTCCAATGGCAGTGCCCGCAATATGCACAGTCACAAACTCCATTGGCTCGTTTTTCTCATCGGTCACCTTGCCGCGTATCTTCACAGCCGCATGCGTCGCAACCGGAAAGGCCACGAAACATATCAAAAGCAAGGCTATATATGTGGTAATGCGTTTTTTCATCTATAGTCACTAACGTGGCTTATCCCTCAAAAATTGTGCTGTGCCACATAAAACATGAGCATCCGGCATTGCAGAATCATTTGCAATGCCGGATGCGTCATATAGCTGGGGATAATGATATCAACGTGCGGGTTTTCCGTCAGCGGTTTTTGTGAAAACCAGATTACGGCCCTTCATAAGTTCATCGTGAGTGATTCTGTGTCCTGATTTCTTCCCACCAAGAGTAATCTTATCGGTATAGACCGACTCAGCCTGAGGATTGGCAACCTCAATGGTAAGAGTCTCCACTCCATTATGATACTCGGGATTGATATGAAGTGTTACTTTGTCGAAGGCTGGTGTTGTGAGCGTGTATTCAGGTACACCGGGGACATCGGGATAGAGCCCCATCATTGAGAATAGCGCCCATGCCGACATAGTGCCGGTGTCGTCATTGCCGGGAATACCGTCGGGCTTTGTGGTGAAATATTTCTCAAGCAACTCAGCCACAATCTTCTGAGTACGCCATTCCTCGCCCTTGAAGCGGCTAAAGAGATAGGGATATGCTATATCCGGTTCATTCGCCGGATCATAATAGCCCTTGTCAAAAACCATCTGTAACTTATCGACAAACTTGCGGTTACCTCCCATCAGGCGCGCAAGTCCGGGAATATCATGGGGCACAAAGAACGTGTAGTTCCATGCTGTACCCTCATGAAAACCGGGTACTGGCTCAAAATTCTCGCCTTGAGTGGGGTCAAACGGATCAAGGAATTTGCCGTCGGTAGTCACGGGGCGCAATGTGCCGCTCTCCTTTGAGTAATAATTACGATAACCACGTGAACGCTGCAACATTGTGTCGGCAAACGCTTTATCGCCACGCTCGGCAGCAAGCCATGCCAATGCATTGTCGGCTACATAATACTCGAGTGCGTGCGACACAGAGTTGTCACCTGAGTTATCGGCGGCATAACTGCCCAGAGGAATATAACCTATGCTGATATAAGGGTCAACGTCAGGGCGCATGAGATTTTGTGCTCCGGGAGTATTTGCCGATTTACGGAAAGCCTCGTAAGCGGCATCCATGTCAAAGTCACGTAAGCCCTTACGCCATGTATCGACAACAACAGGGATAGCCGGATCGCCTTCCATAGTGAAAGTTTCGCGGCCATAGAGCTCCCATTTAGGCATCCAGCCCCATTCTTTATATATATCCACCATCGAGCGCACCATATCGGTCTGTCGGTCGGGATAAAGCAAGGTCAGCAACTGATGCACGTTGCGATACGTGTCCCAAAGCGAGAATACGGTGTAGCGATTATGACCTTGTTCTACTGTGCCGATGCCGTCGCCTTCCATTAGAGGATATTGGCCGTTGACATCATTGAGAATGTTGGGGTGAAGCAACGCATGATAAAGCGCAGTATAAAATACCTGCTTTTGATCGTCGGTGCCACCCTCGACCTCAACGCGCGACAGATCCTTATTCCATGTCTCCCGCGCCAAGGCGCATATCTTGTCGAAATCCAGGTCTTTCTGCTCAGCATCGAGGTTCTCACGCGCATTCGCAACGCTCACGAAAGACACACCCATCGACACCTCTATCTGTTCGCCGTCGGTGGTGTCGAAGGTGTACCATGCACCTATGTCATCTCCAGATATGTCACGGCCATAGCGCGTGTAAATCTTATATGTACCATTGTCGGGTGTCCATTCAGCCTCCACACCTTGCATTTTTGGCTGCATCTTCCAGTAACCTGAAGCTTTAGGAGTCTTATTGACACGCATGACAAAATATATGGGAAACACGGCCTGAGGATTATAGCAGAAAGTGCCAAGGAGTCTTGAGCCTTCAAACTCACGATCATTAACACGTCGCAAAGTGGCTCCGGTTTCATTAGACAACGCCTGACCGAGATTGAGCAGGATATTGCTCTCGCCGGCAGGGAATGTGAAGCGAGTGACCCCCGTGCGCAGTGTAGCAGTGGCCTCGGCCAATACATTGTGCTTGTCTATATGCACAGAGTAGTAACCAGGAGTAGATTTCTCTCCATGATAAGTACTACCATAATTGTGATAATCAACGTCAAGGGGCCCGGTGGTAGCCATTAGCAGCAAAGAGCCCAACTCAGGACAACCAACGCCACTGAGATTGACATGAGAAAACCCGGTCAGGAAGGAGTTTGTGACGTCGTATGGGGTAGACCACCAACGCGCATCCTTATCAAATCGATTGTCAGGCGAGCCCATAACGTTAAACGGACTTACCGACATAAACCCATTTGGCACCGTGGCACCCGGATTAGTGGTGCCGAAGTTGGTGGTGCCTATAAAGGGATTCACATAATCCACAGGCTCCTTGGCCGACACTGAGGTCAGACCAAGGAGCACTATAAGGGAAGAAATTATATTACGCTTCATGAGACGAAGGCCAGATCAAAGGCTGTTGTTCTTGATGAAGTCGAGTATTTCGCGGATATAGCCAAAGGCCATGCACACCGATGTGTCGGCTGCGCCATAATAAACAGCCACACGCTCGCCGTCCTGAAGACATGCGCAGGGGAAGACCACATTGGGCACATCACCGGCAAGCTCGTATGGAGCAGCGGGAGCAAGCAGATAAGGCTTGGTGCGATAGAGAACCTTTGTGGGATTCTCGCGGTCGAGAATAGCGGCACCCATAGAGTAGCGGAAGCCATTGCATGTGTTGATAACACCGTGGTAGAACATCAGCCAGCCTTCTTCGGTGAGGAAGGGCACTGAGCCGGCACCGATCTTCGTGCACTGCCATGCGCTCTGATCAAAAGGCGCTACTTTCATTACACAACGATGCTCACCCCAGAACTTCATATCGGGGCTGAAGCTCATGTAAATATCACCAAAGGGAGTGTGACCGTTGTCGCTGGGGCGGCTGAGCATGGCAAACTTGCCATCAAACTTCTGAGGCAACAGCACACCGTTACGGTTGAAAGGCAAGAATGCATTTTCGCACTGATAGAATTTCTTGAAGTCGAAGGTATATGCAATGCCGATTGTTGGACCATGATAGCCATTGCACCAGGTGATCCAGTAGCGGTCGTCAATCCAGGTGACACGAGGATCATATTTGTAATCAGACTCAATCATGTCGGTATTACCGGGCTCGAATACAATAGGCTCGTGCTCGATTTCCCAATTAATGCCATCTTTACTGAAACCTGCGAAGATATTCATCTGCACTGCCTTGTTATCACAGCGGAAGACTCCGGCAAAACCATCACCAAAGGGCACCACAGCGCTGTTGAAGATACTGTTGGATGTAGGTATCTGGTAGCGACCGATGATGGGATTCTGCGAATAACGCCACATAACATCTTTGCAGCCTTCGGGGCGATTCTCCCAAGGCATCAGATTCTTATCTGTTGTAGTCATTTTTTAGATTGATTATAAGTTTAACTAATATTTCAGATCAATAAAAATTTGTTTTCAAAATCAGTTTGTGCCTTCGCCTGAAGTGAGGGCTTCCTCCACTACTCCCTTGACCGGAGTGCCGTCGTCGTTATAAGAGAACGGTACAAAGTAAGTGATGAGCAGGGGCACTATCGTGGCAACGAGTACAAAGATAAAGAAATTTTCGTAACCGCCGATCTTTTCAAGCACCCAACCACTCATCATGCCCGGAATCATGACACCAAGATTCATTATACCCGAGGCAAACGCATAGTGGGCCATCTGGTGCTTACCGGGAGCAACCTGCTGCATCATAAACAGGGTAAGGCCTACGAAACCAAAGCCATAGCCAAAATATTCAACCGCAATACCGGCTCCAATGATAAGATCATTTACCGGGAGCAACCATGCAAAAATAGTATAAACGACAAATGGCAGGTTGAAAATAAGCGCAAGCGAGAAGAGCGATTTTTTCAGACCCAACGCCGAGATATAATAGCCGGCAAGAAGTGAGCCGAGCACAAAGGCTGCTGCTCCACATGTGCCATAGAGCACACCTATCTGCTCCATCGAAAGGCCGAGGCCACCGATTTCTCTGCTGTCGACGAGAAAGAGGGGAACGATCTTCACCACAAAACCCTCGGCAAAGCGATACAGGATAATGAACGCAATATAATACCAGATGTGCTTTTTCTTGAAGAAAAGCATGAGCACATTGCCCAGTTCACGCAACACTTCGCCGCCAGACCGCTTGCCGCTCTGCGATGACGCGCGGTCAGACTTAAAACTGCCGGGAAGTATGAAGAAATGATATATGCCCAAGATGACCATGACTACACCGATGAGAAGCATAATGATCATCCACGCCTTCTCATTGGCTTCAAAGTTTGCAGGAGTATTCTCTGTGCCCATACCGCCGAAACGTGTGAACAGGTAACCGGCAAGATATACAAAGCCGCCAGTACCCACAATCTTAGCAATATTGTAGAAAGCACCCTGCCAGCCGATGTACTTTGACTGCTCTGAGGGAGTGAGTGCACTCATATACACACCGTCGCAGGCCACATCGTGCGTAGCTCCCGAGAAAGCCACGATAAACAACAATGCGATAGTTATTGCAAAAAAGGCCTGCAAACCGAGGCATAGACCTACCGCGATAAAGGTAGCACCGGTAATAAACTGAGTAAAGACCACATAAAGTTTCTTGGTGCCATACACTTCCATAAATGGACTCCAAAGAAATTTAAAGGTCCAAGGCAACATGATAAGCGACGTCCAGAAGGTAATCTCTGTTTTATCGATATTAAGGCCCGAATACATGAGCACACACACCATGTTGAGCACAACAAAGGGTAATCCCATGGCAAAGTAAGCGGTCGGCACCCATGCAACAGGGTTGATTTTCGACGCCGGTTTCAGATTTTTAGAGTTTTCTTGCATTTTTATTCGTGTATATGAGTGGTTTATTATTTAAGGGTTTTATCGTTCGTCATAGAATATGGCTCATCGACCGGCAAGGTACCACGCAGTTTATTTGGCTCTGCCGACATACGCAGCAGCATTTCTCCTCCCGAAAGAATCTCTCTGTGCGTGAGATAATTTTTCTGCATATCCTTGCCATTAAGATCAATACGGTCAATGAATATGTTCTTTTCAGAGTTGCGTGGTGCATTGATTGTGAAGCGATTACCATTCTCAAGTGTAATCACTGCCTTGCGGAACAACGGCGAGCCAAGCACATATTGGTCGGTGCCCGGCGCTACAGGGTAAAATCCGAGTGCCGAAAAAACATACCATGCCGAAGTCTGCCCGTTATCTTCGTCGCCACAATATCCATCAGGAGTAGGAGAATATAGGCGGCTCATCACACGGCGCACATGCTTCTGAGTCTTCCACGGCTGCCCGGCGAAGTTGTATAAATATAGTGCATGCTGTATCGGCTGATTGCCATGGGCATACTGCCCCATATTCATCACCTGCATCTCAATGATTTCATGAATCGGAAATCCATAATAACTGTCATCATAGACTGGAGGCATCACAAACAGGCTGTCAAGGCGGGCCGCTAACTCAGCGCGCCCACCCATAAGCGACGCAAGTCCTGCCGGGTCATGGAAGACCGACCATGTATAATGCCATGAATTGCCTTCGGTGAAATTTCCACCCCACTTAAATGGTGAAAAATCTTTTTCAAACTCACCCTTAAGTGTACGGCCACGCATCAACCCTGTCGATCTGTCAAAGAGATTGCGATAATTCAGAGCCCTTTTGGCGTATGGGCGCCAATCGCGCTCAGGTCGGCCAAGTGCCTGTCCCAGACGGGCAATGCACCAGTCATCATAGGCATATTCAAGGGTGCGGGCAGCATTTTCGTTGAT
>CAZAME010000073.1:0-8259 GCA_964486445.1 uncultured Bacteroides sp.
TTAAAAAACGTATCACCATGATGTACAAAGAAAAAAGTGGTGCAGGGCATCGATTAAAAGCCCTTGCACTTGTGCCGATGTTCGCGTTGGCACTTGGTGTGGCCACAGTGCCGTCTGTGCGTGCTGCTGTATCTACAATCAGCAACAGCGAAGTTACAGTGAACAAAGGTAGTGAAAAACGGCCGACCGACAAAACTGATGTCAAGGTTTTCAAAGTAACCAGCATCAATAACAATGGCAATGAGACGACCGTCACGATCAAAGGAAAAGGACTTGGCAATAATCTCACGATTTCCGGAGGGACATTCACCACAATGAACAAAACCTATCAGGCTAAGGCATTGCAATGTAACATGTCTGATGGAGCAGCAACAATTACTGCAACATTCCCATTCACAAGCGAATATGAAAACACGAGTATGACATTAACCGTGAATGGTGAAGTGATCCCCTTTGAACTTGATAACTTCATGAATTCTGCACAAACAATAGTAATTGAAGATAACCAACAAACCAACGCCTCATCATCTAATCCTGTTTCTCTGCCAAATGGCATGAAAATATATCTTGATGGGGAAGAGATCAATCCATTAAATCTTCAAAACGTAGACTCAGAAAAAATTGCAGCAATAACTATTGATAAAAAGAACAACGCAATAAAAATCACACTCAAGCAATAGAAATACAGTTTTTCATACTATTCAAATATTTATGATAAAGAGATGCGACCACAAAATCGCATCTCTTTAATTCTTGACAGGCCATTATCATCAATCAAATTAACAATCAATTGGTATCATCGCCTATTTCGTCTTCGAGAGTCTGACGTATCTGACGGATAATCCTGCGGTTTGAGCGCTCATATCGAAGCCCTACTACCAATCCAACAGCACCTCCGACTATACCACCAATTATGCCACTGTCGCCAGTGACCTGACTGTCTCTGTAGATTTCGAGAAATATTAGCGCGAGGACAGGAATAGATAAAACACGACCCATGAGCTTAACACGACGCATCAATATCTCGCGCCGGGCAACCTCCTTGACAGCTTCAACAACCGGCATCGTTAGATATGAGTTGCGACTAATTCGGTTGGCCAATCCGGCATAGGTGAGGCTCATTATAATGAAAAAGACAATATAACACACAACAGTGATCTCGCTTGCTCCGATAAGCACAGCAAAGGGCCATATCATCACTATCGACAATATACAGGAAAAGCATGAAATGAGCATCCGCCGATAAAGCCTCTCATTGAGATTAAGCATACCATGGCGAGCTGCTGATCTTGCTCCCGACTTAATGTCTGGGGCAGAAGCAGGCTTCACATCGAGGTTCTGCCATTGTTTTTGTAGCTGATCCAAATCCATAATCAGATATATTGTGTTTTTGTTATCGATACTATTTATTCAAAACCATTAATCAACTGTTGCCTAAGGCTATAAGTTTTTGCTTTATTCTGTGCAAGCGCGACGCAACATTAGCCTTGCTTATACCGGAAATTTCGGCAATCTCGTCGTATGACTTCTCATCGAGCCACAGCATAATCAAAGCTTTCTCCAATGGGTTAAGTTGAGATATGAGGTTATACATTTCTCGCAAATCAGAAGCTCGGGAATCTTCAGGTCCGCCAATGTCGCCGAGCGAGTCAAGCGCCACAGCACCCACAGTGTGGCGCCGGGTAGAGCGGTGAAACGATACACAGGTATTAATGGCAAGACGATATATCCACGTCGACAGACGGCACTCCCCGCGGAAGCGCACCAAACCTTGCCATATATTCACCAGCACCTCCTGGTAAAGATCATTGTACGTCTCAGAGTCTGTAGCATACATATAGCACACCTTTGATATCAGCTGCCGATAGTCGGCCAATATCTGCGCAAACTGCTGTTCGGTGGCTTTTGACATTACAATATGCTACAATATGCAACCAATTCAGGAAATCATGTTGAGAAATTCATCTTCATCAACAAGGCGAACACCGAGCGAACGGGCCTTTTCGAGCTTAGCTGGCCCCATGTCACTGCCAGCAAGAACAAAAGCTGTCTTTTTAGAGATCGAACCTGAATTTTTGCCACCGTTGCGCTCTATAAGCTGTTTGTATTCGTCACGCGAGTGTCGTGTAAAAGTTCCGCTTATAACAATTGTTTTACCGGCAAGAATATCTGAGCGCTCCTCATCGGGTACTTGCTCCACAGCCATCTGCAAACCAGCCTGTCGCAAACGCTCGATAATAGCACGGTTTGATTCATCGGCAAAATAATCAATGATGCTTTGAGCTATGCGCTCACCCACATCCTCAATATCACAAAGAGTCTCGACAGACATAGACATCAAAGTATCTATATCGCCGCATCTGCGTGCAATTTTCTTTGCTGTTGTCTCCCCTACAAAAGGTATTGACAGTGCATAAACCACACGCTCAAAGGGCACATCCCGCGAAGCTTCTATACCCTGCATTACTCTCTCTGCACTCCTGCGGCCAAAACGGTCAAGAGTCTCAAGCCTCTCAGCGGTGAGATCATATATATCGGCTATGTTGCAAACCATGCCTTCATCATAAAGTTGCTGGGCAGTTTCACCACCAATGCCGTCGATATTCATCATTCTGCGACCCACAAAATGCTCTATGCGACCCACTATCTGAGGGGGACATCCATAGCGGTTAGGACACTCCCAGGCGGCTTCACCATCTACACGCACAAGCAATGTGCCACACGCAGGGCAATTAGTGACAAACTTCACAGGCTCCGCACCGGATTCTCGAGCAGACTCATCAACACCGACAATTTTAGGAATAATCTCCCCCCCTTTTTCCACATAAAGCATGTCGTGCTCATGTATGCCAAGCGACGCCACTATATCGGCATTATGCAGCGACGCACGCTTGACAATCGTGCCCGATAAAAGCACCGGATCAAGATTAGCGACAGGTGTAATAATGCCCATGCGGCCGACTTCAAATGACACGAAACGTAATTTGGTAAGTGCTCTCTCGGCTGCAAACTTATATGCTATCGCCCAACGTGGTGATTTTGCTGTGTAACCGAGGTTTAACTGACTACGAAGAGAGTCTACCTTGAATACCAGTCCGTCGGTTGCCACCGGCAACTCTTTACGCGCAGTATCCCAATGCGTTATATATTCATCTACTTCTGCAATCGAGTGCAAACGCTTCATGGCATTGCTAACCTTGAACCCCCATCCTCTGGCTGCCTCCATATTAGCATAGTGTGTGTCGGCAGGCAGATCCTCGCCAAGCAGATAATAGAAATATGCATCGAGACCACGCCGAGATACTTCGGCTGAATCAAGAGTCTTGATTGTGCCTGAGGCCGCATTTCGCGGATTGGCAAAAAGTGGTTCATCATTGAGCGCGCGCTCAGCATTAAGGCGGTCAAATTCCTTCCATGGCAAAACTATCTCTCCGCGGATTTCGAACTTAGCTGGCCAACCCGTGCCCTGCAAAGTTAGAGGGATTGAGCGGATGGCACGCACATTGACAGTGACATCGTCGCCCTTCTCACCGTCGCCACGGGTTACTGCCCGCACCATTCGGCCATTTTCATAGATGATGGATATACTCGTTCCGTCAAACTTCATTTCACCTACCAAAGTCACATCGGGATCATTGAGAGAATTTTGCGTACGCTTCACCCACTCGTCTACTTCCTCGACAGAATAAGTATTTCCCAGCGATAGCATAGGATAAATGTGGCGCACCTGCGTAAAACCCTTAGTCAGGTCGCTGCCCACACGATGTGTAGGCGAGAGCTCGTCATCCAGCTCGGGATGAGCCTGCTCAATGTCCGACAGCTCACGCATAAGGTCGTCGAACTCGCGGTCACTCACTGTTGGAGCATTAAGCACATAATACTCATAGTTATATTTATTGAGCAGGTTGCGCAACTCGGCCACGCGCTCAAAGGCAGAAGCTGACATATTTCTTGCGGTCAATAGTGAATTTTCAAGCAACAAAGATACAGAAAATTGCTGAATAATCAACGTGCCCGCAACTGCCAGAATGCCACCGCAGATGCTGCCGCTACATTAAGAGAGTCTACATTATGGCTCATCGGTATACGCACCACATAATCAGCATCGTCAATCACATGCGAAGCCAAGCCGTCGCCTTCAGTACCCATTATGATTGCCAATTGCGGCTCGGCACAAAGTTGCGGATCATCAATCGACACAGATTTGTCTGTAAGCGCCATTGCTACTGTTTTGAATCCAAGTTTCCTGAGGTTGCCGACAGGCTCACGCAACCACGTCCATGGCAATAGAAAGACCGAACCCATAGACACCCTCACGGCACGACGATTAAGCGGGTCGCAAGAAGTAGGAGTCAAAAGTACAGCATCCACACCCAGAGCTGCCGCCGAGCGAAAAATTGCGCCGATGTTAGTAGTATCGGTGACGGAGTCAATAACGACTACCCTGCGTGCTCCATGGCATACATCGTCAACCGACGGTAAGCACGGGCGACGCATAGCACAAAGCACGCCACGCGTTAGAGTATAGCCCGTCAGGTCAGCCAACAGTTCACGCTCACCTGTGTACACAGGCACCGAACCATCAAGGGCAGCAATAATGTCTGCGGCATCGCCTTGCAGATGTCTGCGTTCACAAAGCAATGCCACCGGTTTATATCCCGCATCGAGGGCAACCCTTATAACCTTAGGACTCTCTGCAATAAACAATCCCTTCTCCGGTTCAAGACTATTGCGTAACTGTGCCTCAGTGAGTGAAGCAAAAATCTCTACACCTTCATGATCGAGGCTATTGATTTCTATCAGCATAAAAGATATGTATAAAGTAATGCTACAACTAGAACGCCATAACTTTTCATTTATTGCATGACACTTCATGCTGCTGCAAATTTTGATTTGGAGTTGTGATTGGAATTATATAAATTTGCGGCAATGAAGAAATTTAGCGCAATAGCATCGGGGATTTTACACTTATCGCTTGCAATAGTGATGATTAGCATCATCATTATTGCCGGTGCGGGTCGCTATCATCATCATGACTCGCAAGGCAAGGTGTGTATATGCGCTATTAGTCATGTCATAGGAGAGGAATGTCATGACCATTCACACAATGATAGTTGCGATCATCAATATCATAATTTAGATTGTGAACATCATCCCGACGGTTCTTCTGACTGCCCCACTGTTGGCGACGGACTTACTCCTTTCGGTGAGTTGCCGCGCACATGGTATATGTCGATGCACCAGTATGCTTATTATGTGATCGCATCGGCAGTGCTTGCACCCGTAATTTTGACTCCAGAGCCAGCAGTATCGACAACAGACAGGGAGCCATGCAGCACTGCACCATCAATATTGAGTAGAGATATAGACAGCGGAGGACTGCGTGCACCGCCGATGGCTTAAATAGCCAGTTGTGATTCGCACAACGCTATCGTCATCAATCTATTATCACTAAATATTAAACCACAAGATGAAAAAAATATACAGTTTTATGCTGGCTATAGCTATAGCCGCATATCTGCCTTCGTGTTCGCATAATCACGCTCATGAAGGTCATAACCACGAATTATCAGAAGCAGAAGATCATGACGGCCACGATCATGAACACGAAGGGCATGACCATGAAAATGAAGGTCATGAAGGACATAATCATGAGGGCGAAGACCACGATAGCGACGAAATCGTGCTCAAACCAGAAACTGCTACACGCTTTGGCGTAGAGACAGCTATCGTAACTCCCGGTAAAGCTTTGCGGTCGATCAAAGTATCTGGTAGCATCATCACCGAAGCCGGTGACAATGCCGTGATAACCGCTCCTACTGCTGGCATCGTGCGCTTCAACAGCGGCATTAGTGAAGGTAAAAGTGTAGGTGCTGGAACATCTATAGCTTCAATATCCGCCGAAGGTGTAAGTGGCGGAGACCCGAATGTAGCTGCAAAAACACGCCTTGACGCGGCCAAACGCGAACTCGACCGCGTTACACCTCTGCATAAAGAGGGTATAGTGAGTACACGCGACTATAATACAGCCCTCGCTGCATACGAGGAAGCTAAGGCTGCTTACTCGGTGCGCGGAGCTCAGGGGCGCGCCACGTCGCCTATTGCAGGTGCAATCACATCTATTATGGTAGCCAACGGACAATATGTCAATGCCGGCGACGTCATTGCTACCGTGTCGGCTAATGGCAATCTTGTGCTCCGTGCCGACCTGCCTGAGAAGTATTATAAACTTCTGCCTCATATCAGTGATGCCAATGTAAAGACCTCCTACGCCGACTCTACATTCACAATCAGTTCAATCGGCGGTAAGCGCGTGACTTCTACAGCTGTGATGTCGGCAACTCGCCCGGGATACATTCCGGTAATATTCAGTTTCGACAACAGGAGAGCTAACGCTCCTGCCGGGGCAGCAGCTGAAGTATATCTCCTTGTCGACGGCGACTACAGCGACGCTATCACAGTGCCGGTTGAAGCTCTGAGTGAGCAACAAGGAAACTTTTTTGTGTATGTGCGCGTCGACGAACACGGCTATCAGAAGACCGCAGTGAATGTAGCGGGTAACGATGGTCGCAATGTCATCATAGCATCCGGTCTGCGTCCCGGACATGAAGTGGTTGTAAAAGGTGCCTCAATCGTGCGAATGGCCGAGACATCGAGTGTGGCTCCTGAAGGACACCATCATCACTAATACCCCACGGTCATGCTCAACAGAATAATTGAATTTTCGCTACGCAACCGCCTGACGGTGATTGTGCTGGCCATAATACTCTTTACTGCGGGCGCAATAACACTCGTGCGCACGGAGGTCGATATTTTTCCTGATCTCAATGCTCCCACTGTAGTCGTAATGACAGAGGCCGGTGGTATGGCTGCTGAAGACGTCGAAAGACTCGTGTCATATCCCATAGAGACCTCGGTAAACGGTTCAACCGGTGTACGCCGCGTGCGCTCATCATCTACCACAGGCTTCTCTGTAGTATGGGTGGAATTTGACTGGGACACAGATGTCTACCTTGCCCGACAGATTGTCTCGGAACGTTTAGCCGAGGCTACCTCACAAATGCCTGCAGGAGTAGGCACCCCCACCCTCGGTGCTCAATCATCGATTCTGGGGGAAATAATGATTATCGGCCTCACAGCAGATTCTACATCGTTGCTTGATTTGCGTACACTTGCCGACCGCACGATGCGGCCGCAGCTAAAGTCTATCCCCGGCGTGGCCCAGGTGTCGGTGATAGGCGGCGACATTAAGGAATATCAGGTACTCGTATCTCCCGAGCGTCTAAAGCACTTCAACCTCACACTACGCCAAGTTGAGGAAGCGCTTGAGCAGGTCAACGATAACGCATCGGGTGGAGTCTTTTATGAATATGGCAACGAATACATAATAAAAGGCGACATCAACACCACCGATCCGGCAGCAATAGGCAAAGCCGTAGTGGCGAGTGATGCAGGCAGCACGGTACTCATCGAGGATATCGCGCAGGTAAAGGTCGGTGACAAACAGCCACACATTGGCGCTGCATCAGTAGAGACTAAACCGGCCGTAATAATGACAGTGACCAAACAGCCAGGGGCCGGTACAATATCGCTCACTGAGCGTATTGACGACGAGCTTGCCACACTGCAGACAACTATGCCTGCCGATGTGAAGGTGTCGACCAATATCTTCCGACAGAGTGACTTCATCGACGCGTCTATCAGTAATCTGCAGGAATCGCTGCTCGAGGGCGCTGTGTTCGTCATAATTGTGCTGTTTTTCTTCCTTATGAATTTGCGCACGACGCTTATATCTCTTGTGGCTCTGCCGCTGTCGGTGATATTCTCTGTGCTGGTGCTCAACCGCCTCGGCTACACGATTAACACAATGAGTCTCGGTGGTATTGCCATTGCCATAGGTTCGCTTGTCGATGACGCCATTGTCGACGTCGAAAATGTATATAAACGCTTGAGTGAAAACAGGCTGTTACCTGCCGACAAACGTCGCAGCATAATTGATGTCGTGTATCACGCCTCGGCCGAGGTGCGCATGCCCATCTTCAACTCTTCTCTCATCATTATTGCCTCTTTCCTGCCTCTGTTCTTCCTCAGCGGCATTGAAGGTCGCATGCTCATACCGCTTGGAGTATCGTTTATCGTTGCTCTGATCGCATCGACTGTTGTTGCTCTAACAGTGACCCCTGTACTGTGTTCTTATCTGCTTGCATCACCCAAAGCAACTGCAGCACTCGAGCGTCAGCCGAAACCGGCTCTTTGGCT